>JAQUZV010000046.1 GCA_028691155.1 Victivallales bacterium | reverse complement strand
CCATTGCCAGCGCCTTGGGTTTGTCGAGAAATTTAAGGTCGGTTTTCAGCTTGTTCCATTCCGAATCGTGAGCGGATGCGGGGCGCTGGCGATATTCTTTTCCGGCCAGGTAAAGGGAAAAAAGCAGCAGGAGCAGAAACAGGACGGCCAATATCCCGACGGTACGACCGGTAAGGCGTCGCTGTCGGTTTCGAGGGCCGTTATTCAGGGGCGATGCGACGCGCCGCCGGTCTTTCTGCAGCGCCGGCCGGGACAGATCGAGTGCTTCCAGCGCGGCAATGACCTCCTGCCATGACTGTGGTCGTTCGTCGGGATTTTTGGCCAGCATACGATCCACCAGAAAGGACAGTTCGGTATTGACCCGGAAGCGGATGGCCAGTGATTCCGGAATTTCGTTGAGGTGTCGGGCCATGACCTCGTCCGGATCGTTTTCGTCAAAAGGCGGTACGCCGCCGAGCATATGATACAATGTTCCGCCGAAAGAGTAAATGTCGGCGCGGACCGGATCTAAATCGGGGGAGCTGCCGATGATTTCCGGCGGGGCGTACAGCGGCGTAACCATCAGAGTGCCGGATCGTTCCTCGTGGGCGGTTTTGGCCAATCCCAGGTCGGCCAGCTTGGCCTCGCCGGAACTGTTGAGAATAATATTTTCCGGCTTGATGTCGCCGTGGGTCAGGTGCTGTCGCTCCCAGGCATAGTCCAGGGCCCGGGCAATTTTCAGGGCAATGTCGACGGCGACTCCCGCCTCCATCCGGCCGTCCCGGCGGATCCGGGACTCCAGCGTTTCGCCTTCGATCAGCTCCATGGCAAAATAATAGATGCCTTCCGGCGTGGCGCCGGCATCGAACGCCTGGACGATATTCGGATGGCTCAGGCGGGCGGCCAGGCGCGCTTCCCGGAAAAAGTTGTCGACAAAATCGGAATCCTGCGCTAGTTCGTCGGCGAGTACCTTCATGGCTACCATGCGTTCCAAATTGAGCTGCAAGGCCTTGTAGACGATGCCGAAACTGCCGCGCCCGATCTCTTCTTCGATGCGGAACCCGTTGATGATGGTGCCGGGAGCCAGAAAATCAACTTCGAATTCACTGCCGCAGATGGTACAGACCAGGGCGTTGGAAAATGGCGCCCGCCGCGCTTCCACCGTTTTCCGGCAATGTTCGCAGTAATGTTGCATGGAAACCCTTCTCCTGTCCGACCTGAGCCGTTATTCGTCTTCGGCTGATTGTTCCGGGTTAAAGAAAAAAACTGGTTATCACATGTCCGATTATATTAATATGGCGGGATGAAACCAAAAATCAAGTGAATTCCCGTCGGGGAAGGACGATATTTCCCTCTCCGATGACCGGCCCGGAAAAGATTTCGGCCGGTTTCTGGTGTTGCCGCCATGACGAAAAGGAGCCGGGAAAATATCGGGAGAAGCCGGGTGAGGGGATGAGTAGACGTGCGATCAGAAGGACGTATGATGGTGACGCGGGATAATACGGCGGGGGAAACACGGGAACAGGCGTCGCATTTCCTCCGTCGGCGGCAAGTGCGGACAATTTCTTGCCCCGGGCGTGCTGAACGAGCGGTAAATAATTTATTACCAAGGGAAACGACAGGAATAAAGATGATTTTACGCCCGTTTCCCCCCTCCTCGGCTACGGTTTATTTTGGCGCGCCGGCGGTGTCGCCGGCTCCCAATGAAACCATGTCGCAGGGCCTACATATCCCAGGTATTTTTTTCCCATTCGGTGACGCTGTAGAAGACATTGCCATTCTGCGAGACGTTCAGAACCGGTTTGTCTTTCTTTTCCTGATGCCAGAAGCAACGGACGATCGGAAAGTAACTGAGCGTGCTGGCATACTTGACATTGGTATAACTGTTGGTCCCATTTTTCATATCGTCGCGTTTTTTCTTGTTCCAGGTCGTGCCGGCAAAGCCCAGCTGATCGCATTCCGCTTCGGTCATTTCATAAAAATAACTGATTTTTTCCACCTGGTTGTTACGGGGATTGCCGGCCGTGCCGTAATAGCTGACGCTGCCCGGCCGGTCATAGGCCTTGTTGTATTTGTGATTACTGGTGCCGTCATAATAGGAATCCCATTCGGCGGGGGCGGTTGACGACGGATTTTGATCTTCGGAACAGTGATAGATTTTGTCGCTCGCAATATATTCCGGGCACAGAACGGAGAGCCAGGGCGGAAATTGGTCATTGAAGTCGCTGCGATAGGCGGTGATTCCGATGCCGAACTGACGCAGGTTGTTGGCGCAGACGACAGTGCGTGCTTTGCGCCGTACCGTGTTTAGTGACGGCAGCAACATTCCGGCCAGAATCGCGATGATGGCGATAACCGTCAGGAGCTCGATGAGGGTGAATCTCTTCCGATGTAACATTTTGATGCTTCCTTATATGTTGATCGCGTTACAGTTCGGCTTCGTCATTCAGGGCGGGAACCGCTTCTCCGATGGCGGCGGGCGGCGGCTCCCGCCGCTTTTCGTCCAGACCATGAATGGTTTTTTCCCAGTAAAAAGGATTGGTGAACAATTGAACCAGCCCTTTCCAGGCTCCCAGTGAGATCAGGATCCAATAAAACGGCATCAGCAGACAATAGGGAGCCAGAAAATAATCGCGGCGGCGGAGACATGCCAGCAGGTGAATGCCTATGAACAGGAAATTGGCCAGCAACAACACCATGCCGACCGCGAAGAAAAGCAGCGACAACCGGGACCAGAACCAACTTTCCTGTGGTCCGGAATAGAACAACGGCCAGGCGGTCAGATGGAATCCGAATACCCTGACGCCGGAATAGACGCCCGTATCCTGAGGGCCGATGATGATATCGGCCGCCGGAACTCCATGTTCGAGCGCATGAAAAAACAGCACGGCGTAAGCCAGTCCCGCCAGCCAGTAGATCACATTGACCAGCATCATCAGCGAACTGGCTCCGACACTGAGATAAAAGGTCAGCATGCCCCACCAGCCGATTCCGCGCAGGGTGCGCCGCGGGTGACGGGTATGGGTGAGATGGGTCTGGAGAAATCCTTTGACCCAGCGCGAACGTTGGCGAAGCCAGTTCCACAGTTGGGAGTTGGCTTCTTCCCAGGTGGTGGAGTCGATCATGCTGGTGCGGTAACCGGCCTTGTAAATACGGAGGCCCAGGTCGCAGTCCTCGGTGACGTTGAAAGGGTCCCATCCCCCGATCCGGCGCAGAATATCGGTCCGGAAGTGGTTGGATGTCCCGCCCAGCGGCAACGGTGCATTGAAAGTCTGCATGCCGGCCAGCAACAGATCGAAAGTGGTCGAATATTCGATGGTAAAGAGCCGGGTCAGCAGATTTTGACGGGCGTTGTAGTAGTTGAGTTTGGCCTGGATGCAGGCCAGTTCCGGCGGGGCGTGACGAAAGGCGTACGCGGTTTTTTTCAACTGATCCGGTTCGGGACGGTCTTCGGCATCGAAAATTACACAGAGTTCTCCCCGGGCGCGCTGCAGACCGAAATTACAGGCCCGCGGTTTGGTCTTGGGGCGACAGTCGGGTACGACAATGACATCGTAATAATCCGGCAACCGACACTGCCCGACGGCGTTGATGGTGGCCTGGTCGTCATGTTCCAGCAGCAGCTTGATGTCGAGTTTGTTGCGGGGGTAATCAAGTTTTTCCATGCTGCCGATGATCTTGTCGGCAATATTGGCCTCCCGGTACAGCGGCAGGAAAATCGTATAGACCGGCAGTTCCTCCTCCCGCAGTTCCGCCAGTTGCGCGGCGGAAACTTTCTTCTCTCCATGCCCCAGCCAGGTAACCGCCGCCGCGGTGACCCGGAACAGCGCGGCGCCCAAATACCAGAATGACATCACTGCCGTGACGAAAAAGAGAAAGTAGTCCCAGCGATAATGCAGCAATGCCAGCAAGGCGATGGCCGCCCCGCTGTAAATCGCGATCTGGCGACGGGAAATGATCCGGCAGGAACAATCCAGCGGATGCTGCGTCATAAATTGCCTGGTGATCGGGTCGATGTGCGATGTTTCCATTTGCTCCCGTTCTTCCTCTGCCCGGAACCTGTTGCCGGTAAATTTTTTATCTGTTATTTATAACGGCGACGACGAGCCGGATATTGTGCGGCGGCAGGAAAATAAGCAAAAAAAACGGCCGTCGCCGGATGGCGACGGCCGATAAGCGGCAATGTCGGCGGCGATTAAAGCCCGGACAGTGCGTTGAGCAAAATCCCGGCGGCAACCGCCGAGCCGATCACCCCGGCCACATTCGGGCCCATGGCGTGCATCAGCAGGAAGTTGTGGGGGTCTGCCTCCAGCCCCATCTTGTTGATGACGCGGGCGGACATCGGGACGGCCGAAACCCCGGCGGCGCCGATCATCGGATTGATCTTGCCGCCGCTGAGTTTCTTCATGATCTGACCGAAGATTACCCCGGCCGCGGTGCCGACGGCGAACGCAATGACTCCCAGCACCAGAATCCCCAGCGTCTGTACGCTCAGGAACTTATCGGCGGACAGCTTGGAACCGACCGCCAGTCCGAGGAAAATGGTGACGATGTTGATCAGGGCATTCTGAGCGGTGTCGCTCAAACGGTCGACCACGCCGCATTCACGCATCAGATTGCCGAACATCAGCATCCCCATCAGCGGGGCGGCGTCGGGCAGCAGGAACGCGCACAACAGCGTAATCATGATCGGGAAAATGATTTTTTCCAGTTTCGACACATGGCGCAGCTGCGTCATTCTGATTTTACGGTCGGCCTTCGACGTGAAGAGCTTCACGATCGGCGGCTGAATGATCGGGACCAACGCCATGTAGGAATACGCGGCCACCGCAATGGCGCCAAGCAATTTCGGCGACAGTTTGGAGGTCACGTAAATCGAGGTCGGACCGTCGGCGCCGCCGATGATCCCGATACTGGCGGCATCTTTCAGCACGAAGTTGATGCCGATGTCGAGCTGTGACAGCGCTACCGCGCCGAGCAGCGCCGTGAAAATCCCGAACTGAGCGGCACCGCCGAGCAGCGCTGTCTTCGGATTGGCGATCAGCGGACCGAAGTCGGTCATGGCGCCGACCCCCATGAAGATCAACAGCGGAAACACGCCGGATTCAATCCCGACGCTGTACACCATGCCCAGCAGACCATTCGGTTCGGCAATGCCGGCCATGGGAATGTTGGCGAGAATCGCCCCGAACCCGATCGGCAGCAACAGCAACGGTTCGAATTTCTTGACAATGGCCAGATAGAGCAACAGAATGCCGACCAGCATCATGATAAACCGGCCGAGGCCGAGAATCCAGGTCGACTTGAAGTTTTCGTTCGTCTGGCGGTACATGTCGTAAATACCGGTGCTGCGCCACAGATTGCCGATCATGTGCGGAATCTCATCCAGCCCTTTCTGGTCGACCGAGGACGATTCATTCACCGAATCATGGTACAGCGACTGGGGTTTGGCCGTGAAGATCACGTCGCCCTTGTTGAGCGCCAGCGCATCGCGGGCACGGGCTCCCAGGCTGACCACCCGGCAGGACTGCGAAATTACCACGTGGGCTTTGCTGCGGCCGGGAATGTCCAGCACCATGGCCGGATTGCCGGGCAGCAGATTTTTATCCTTTTCCAGATAGAAAGAATAAATCGTCGCCGGTTTATCCCAGTTGTAAACCATACTTTGGGTACCGTCGGGGTTGCTCTGCCAGAGGAACAGTTCCTGATCCTGATTGACGGCGGTTTTGGCCATGACGGCATCGAGAACGGGCGTTTCCTGCGCCCACAGCCCGGCGGCCGCAAACGTCAGAATGCCCAGAAACATCACTTTCAGGTATTTCATGGCGACTTAGTTCTCCTCGATGGACACCAGCAGGTCGCCGGACGCGACCGTCTGCTTCTGGTCGACGTTGATCGCGGCAACCTTACCGGCTTTTTCCGTTTTGATTTCGGTTTCCATCTTCATGGCTTCCAGAATCAGCAGCGTATCGCCGGCGGCGACTTCGTCACCTTCGCTCACGAGAATCTTCATGACGGTGCCGGGCAACGGCGATTTGATGTCGTGGGCCGCTCCACCGCCGGCCGGAGCCGCGGCGGCGGCAACCGTGGCGGCGCCGCCTTCGGCCACTTTGACCTGATAGTTTTTACCGCCGATGGTGACCACATAGGAATCGCCGGATCCGGCGGTGGTGGCAACGTTCAACGTTTTGCCGTTGACATTCACCGCGTAGGAGGCCGGACCGGACTTGGCGGCCGCGGCGGCGGGTTTGGCTTCTTCCTTGTAGCGGATGCCGTTGGGCTTGTCGCCCTTGAGGAAGGCGATGCCTTTGTCGCCGCAACTGGCGGCAATGAAGATATTTTCATCGGTCACCGGCAGTCCGGCGGCCTGCAGAATTTCGGTATTGGCCTTAATCCCGAGTTTGGGATTGCGGTCGTTGATATCATGGATGTTTTCGGTGGTCGGTTCCAGTTTGAGCTGTTCGGCGGCCAATTCGATGATTTCCTGATCGGGTTGGGACGGCGTTTTGCCGAAGTAACCCAACACCATCTTACCGTACCCTTCGGTAATCTTTTTCCACCGGCCCTGGGTGACGTTGGCGAAGGCCTGCTGGAAATAGAACTGCGATACCGGCGTAACGGAGGTGCCGAATCCGCCCTTGGCCACGACTTCACGCATTTCATCGATCACTTTCGGGAAGAGTTCGAGACAGTTGTTGTCGCGCATCATCTGGGTGTTGGCCGTCAGCGCGCCGCCGGGCATCGGCGAAAACGGAATAATCGGACTGACTTCCCGGGATTCCGGGGGCAGGAAATATTTGCTCATGCAATTCTGGAAGACCCGTTCGGCTTCCATGATTTTCTGCACATCGATATCCAACGTGTAGTCGGAACCGCGCAGATTGTGCCACATGGTCAGAATGTCCGGGCTGCAGGTCCCGCCGCTGAGCGGCGTCATGGCCAGGTCGATACAATCGGCGCCCGCTTCGATGGCGGCGCGATAGCAGGCCACGCCCATTCCGGCCGTGTCGTGGGTGTGAACATGAATCTGAATATTTTCCGGCAACAGTTTGCGGGCGGCCTTGATGGTTTCGTAAACGGTATGCGGCGTGCTGGTGCCGGACGCATCCTTGAAGCACAGGCTGTCGAACGGAATATTCGCCGCGAGGATTTCCTTCAGGCGGTCGATGTAGAATTCCGGCGAGTGGGCATAACCTTCGAGTTTCGGGGGCAGCCCCATCATGGTGACGGTGATCTGATGCTTCAACCCGGCGTTATGGATGCAGTTGCCGGAATATTCCAGATTGCGGACGTCGTTGAGCGCGTCGAAATTGCGGATGGTGGAGACGCCGTGCTTCTTGAACATCTTGGCATGCAGATTGATGATGTCGCGGGACTGGGAACTGAGGCCGACGACATTGACGCCGCGGGAAAGCGTCTGGAGGTCGGCGTCGGGGCCGGCCGCCTGGCGGACGCGATCCATCATGTCGAACGCATCTTCCTGACAGTAGAAGTAAAGACTCTGAAACCTGGCGCCGCCGCCCATTTCCAGATAAGTGTTGCCGGCGGCCACGGCCGCTTCCACGGCGGGAATGAAATCATCGGTTTTAACCCGGGCGCCGTAACAGGACTGAAAGCCGTCACGGAACGAGGTATCCATAAATCTGATCTTTTTCATAAAATATACTTCCTGCGAATTAGTGGTTTTACTCTGAATTGATTACTGGTTTTGGTGGCGGTGCACGGCGGCAACCGCGGCGGCGATGACATCTTCCATTCCGGCGGCGGCAGCTTTCTTCTGCTTCGGCTGTTCCGGCGGCGCTTCCAGAATATGAGAGAAGGGCTTGGACAGCTTGGCCGTAAGGTTAACGAAAACAATGATCAACGACAGGAATATGAACACATATCCCATCCCCATGATCATCAGTTTCAATCCGTCATAAATCATTCTCTTTTCCTTTTTTTGTCGTTTCCGGAATATAGTGGCGCAATAGAGCGGAACCGCAACCGGAAATACACGATGTTGGTTGTTATTGTCTGTCGACACCGATCATATCAACCCGTTTCGGATTCGGGCGCTGTGGCGGTGATAACTTTTTTGCTGTAAACAATAATCGTGACAATGTAGCACGACGCGGGGGTGATTTCGAGTCGATAAAGCGGTTTTTTACAAAAAAAAGGCATTAAAGTTGTCATGGTGCCCGGGGCTGGTCCGACTTAGTTCGACGGGGCGCGGAAGAACGCGAAAAGATGTGATGCGAGTATTGAATCTCATGTCGGCTGAAACGATATTTTATTTATTTCGATATGGAAAATTTGCGGGAGCGGATATATAATCTCTGTTTATTCTTAATCGTGGGTTCGGTTTGTCGGTCCGGAGAGATGATTTGTCCGGGGGGCGTCGAAGATGCCATGTCGGGGAAATGGTCGCGGAGCGATGGTCTTGTTACCCGGTAGTCGCCATTTTATCAAAGCAGGAGGATGAGTGTTATGTTTGGAAGAAAGCAGGGCGTGGGACGAAAACAACGGGGAATCCTGATTGTCGCAACGACATTGTTGCTGGCCGGCGGGTGGAGTTATGCTGCCGGCGGTACTTCGCTTAAACCGGCCGGAAAGGAAAAATCGGCCGCGATGGCCGGTGCCGCCGAGACCAAAGTAAGCGAAGAAAAAATTGCCGACGGCGTTACCCGTGAACGGTGGCAGGTGATGTTGTTCGGCGATCAGCTTCAGGATATCAATGTGCTGCGGATTCACCGGAATGACGGCACTTATCGCTTTGTCCTCTGCGGCGGCACGATCAAGCGGGTCAAAACCAGTGAAATGTGTCGTAATCGCGGCGCGATTGCCGGCATCAACGGCGGTTTTTTTCAGCCCAAAACCGGAGAGGTGGTGGGCTATCTGAAAATCGACGGCAAGACGGTGAAGAATTTCGGTCGGCGGGGCTGGGAAAGCAAGCCGGTGGAAAATGCCGCCATTGTCACCGATAAGAACGGCGTGGTTCGGGTGGAACCAGCACGTGATGACGATGAATATGATAAGGACGCCGATGCTTACGGCGTGCTGGTAACCGGACCGATGCTGATTCATCAGGGGCAGCCGATATACCAGCCGCCGCACCCGCGGCACCCGCGGACGGCGATCGGCACCAATGCCGACGGTGAAGTGCTGCTGGTCACGGTGGACGGGCGCCAGAGCGAGGCGGTCGGCGTGAGTTTTGCCGGGTTGCAGCAGATTATGTCCCGCCTGGGCTGCGTTGAAGCGATGAATATGGACGGCGGCGGTTCGACTACGATGTGGGTCGACAAAGACGGCGGCAAAATCTGCAATCATCCTTCCGACAAGCAGGGTGAACGTGCGGTGATCAATCAGTTGTTGCTGTTGCCGGCGGCAAAGCATTAACCGCGGTGACAAAACGGTCCCGGCCGGCTAAGTCGCGCCGGATTTCGCCGCCGGTAAATCCGGCGGCGGTCAGCAGCGCGATTACCGCCGGGGCCTGTTTCCAGCCCAGTTCCAGATAAATCCGCCCTCTGGGGACCAGATATCCCGGTGTGGCGGTAATCAGTTTTCGGACCAGTTCCAATCCATCGCAACCACTGCACAGGGCCAATTCCGGCTCGAAATCGCGTACTTCCCCGTCGAGCGCTTCGTATTCCGCCGTGGTGACGTAAGGCGGATTGGCACTGATGACGTCGAAGCGCTGCGGTTCCAGCCCTTCAAACAGATCGCTTTTTACCAGCCGAACGCGATGTTCCAACTTGTAGCGCTGTCGGTTGCGCTCGGCATAAACCAGGGCGGCCGGGCTGATGTCGGTGGCGGTGATCTGGATATCCGGGCGTTCGCAGGCGATTGCCAACGCCACGGTGCCCGGTCCGGTGCAGAGGTCGCAGACGGCGGCCCGCCGGGGGCCTCGGCAATAACGAATCCGGCCAGCAGTTCGGTTTCCGGACGCGGAATCAGCACGCCGGGACCGACTTCCAGCATTAAATGACGAAAGGGCGCTTCCCCGAGAATATATTGCAACGGTTCATGGTTGAGACGCCGGGCCAAGGCGCGCTGCAATTGTGCCGCCTGTTCCGGCGTGGGACGGTATTCCGGCGTCAGCAGCAGTTCCAGCCGGGGGCGTTGCAGGATGGCGGCGAAGATTATTTCCGCTTCCCGGCGGCCGTCGGCGATGCCGTTTGCCTGCAATGTTGCGGCGGTTCGGGTCAGCATGGCGGCGCTGGTGTTATCACGGGAAGCCATCATCGGGCAATATTCTCCTGAATCCGGGGCCGGCGGCGGCGCGGACGGGTTAGGGCTGGGATTCGGCGATAATGTCGCCGAGTTCTTCCTGAGAAGCTTCGCCCAGGGTTTTGCCCCGGGCCTGAAGTTTTTCGTTGATTTTGATGGCGGTTTCCGTCATCCGCTCATGGGTTTCCTCGGACCCGCCGACTAGGAAAAAGTTTTCTCCTTTGGTGATCCGTTTGTGCTCGTCCCGGTTGTCCAGACCGACTCCCAGCAGCATGGCGTCGGCCCGATGCGGTTTCTGCGAAGGCATCATCTCAATAATTCCTGTTGCATTCCGGTTGCTTCATATATATATGACGTGTGGTCCATTATGGACATAATATAGCGGTCATCGGGGCGATTGGCAATCTCCGGGCGGAGAAATTATTGCGGCGGGACTTGATATAATTGTCGCACAATAGTAAAATAGAGCATTCATTATAAGGAGATGCGCATTATGCCCGATGCAATCCGGAATGGCCGGCGTCACGCTTTGGCGGCGGTAATCAAGTCGTTGCGTGAATACATTATCGATCATCGGCTGCGACCGGGCGACCGCCTGCCGACCGAACATGAGTTGGCCCGGCAGTTCGGCAGCAGCCGCAATATCATCCGGGAAGGCATGCGCTATTTCCGGGCGCTGGGGATTATCACTTCGGGGCCGCGGGTCGGGGCGACCGTCGGCCGGCTGTTTCCCGTCGATCCCTTTGCCGGATATCTGCCGTTTCTGTCCGGCGATCCGCGAAGTGTCGATGAGGCGCGGCAATTGCGGTTGGCGCTGGAGACCGGTTTTGCCGCACTGATGATTGAGCATTGCGATGCCGCCGATCTGGCGGCGCTGACCGCTTTGCCGGAGCAATTTCTCGCCAATCGGGAGTGCCGTGATGCCGATATTATGTTTCATTCCCGATTGCTGCGGCTGACCCGCAACCGGCTGGCGGAAAGTCTGATTCCGCTGGTGGTCGGGCTGCCGGCGTCGTCCGGGGCGTTGCATCCGTGGTTCGGCGACGATGTCGAGCTGATCTGCGGCCGGCACCGGGAGATTGTTGCCGCATTGTCCGCCGGAGATCGGGAG
>JAQUZV010000360.1 GCA_028691155.1 Victivallales bacterium | reverse complement strand
GAACCACCAAAGTTAAAGCTGTTGATGAGAATAAGACGGCCATGGGTTTCCAGATACTTTATATACTCATATAGGTTTGTATACTTTCCAAACAACTGCATGGAGATGTCTAAACTTTGGAAGACATACCGTACCGACCACCCGGCAATTCGCCGCCTACCGCCGCCAGCTGAATGCCTTCATGCACGATCTCAACGCGAAACACCCGGATATCATCTGTCACAACATCAATCCCGGCGGCGCCGCGCTGGATCTGCTGCCGCCTTGTCCCCCGGACGCGGCGGACGCCGTGATCCCGGCCTCCCCCCGATCCGATCCGGAAACGCAACTGGCAATACTGCGCCGTGCTCCGGCCCGTCCGGTTCCCGCCGACCTGAAGCGCCGGATCGCTGCGTTGGCAGCGTTGCAACGGGATGCGGCGGCGGCGGAACGATATTGTACGGAACTGAGCCAAAACCCGTCACCGGACCGCGCCACAGTGCTGGGGGCGGAACTCGACCGCCGGGATACGGCGATTGCCGCCAATCCCGCCCTCGGTCTGGCCGAACCGGTACCGGTGCCGGTGCGCGGCGCAACTCTGGCCTCTCGGACGGCCGCTGGAAGCGAACGTTACCGGCAACTGGCCGGAAACGCCATGCGCATAATAAATAAATGGAGCAATGGTGAAAAATTATTTTGATTGTTATTCACCTAAGATGTAAAATACAGCAATTTATCAAGGGAAAAGAAAAATGGCCAAAAGATCACTGGGAGCATATCAGAAAGTACAAGCCAATACGGCAACCCCGATGCAGCGGGTGCTGATGGTTTACAACGGCATCAACAAAAACCTGAAAATCGCGCTGGAAGCGTTCCACCGCGACGACCCCAGCCGTTTTGAAACCATCAACAATGCCGTTCAACTAGCGGAAAAACTCATTGTCGAACTCAAACTGGCCCTGGATATGGCAAACGGCGGAGAACTGGCCGTCCAGCTCAACGCCCTCTATGTGTTCTGGCTCAACCACCTCTCCCAGGGCAACCGGGAAAAGGAGGAACAGAAAATCCAGGAAGTGCAGGAAATGGTTCAGGAACTGGCGTCCGGCTGGGCCGAAGCCGAAAAACAATTGAAAAACAGTTGAATTTTGCATCATGTCCGAATTACAGGAAACCATCGCGGCCTGGCAGAATGCCGTGGAAAAACTCGAACATTCCGTCCGCAACCGGAATTTCTATCTTTTTCTCGCCGCCAGACGCAACGTCAACCGGGTTTACAACGGTATTCAGGAAATTCTGGAATCGAATCTGCGTAGAGAAAGCCTGAGTCCGTCCGAACGCGAAACCATCCTGGCCGCAACCCGCCGGTGGCAACGTCTGACCGGGACATTGCGGGACTGGCAGGACGAACTCCAAAAGGAGATCGGGATACGGCATCGCGAACGGGTCGTCAATAAGAAGATATCCCAGGCATACAACGACCGCGGCCTCCGGCCCGGCCACAAAGTAAGGTTAAGCCGCTGACGCGGCCCAAAGGACATATGGCGGAAAACGACAACATTATTTCCGGGATCAATCTCAGCCGCAAGTTCATCAATCCCAAAAGCCGGAACAGCCGGGTCATCAAGAAAGAGGAACTCGCCGGTCCGGTGAAAAATATAGTGCAGACCGTCGGCGGCGATTCGGACGACGTCAAATCGACCCCGCCCACCATTATTATCGAACGCAACGGCGAGCATATCAGCAAAATCATCGTCAAATGTCCCTGCGGCCGGCACTCCGAACTGCTGTGCGAATATCACGACGACGCCGAACCGGAACCGGACCAGCCCTGATGACCATTATTTACACGGAGAAGATATTGTCATGAATTTTCGGAATACCGCCTTTCGCCTGCTGTTGCTGCCGGCCGTCGCCGCGGTCGCCCTGCTGTCGACCTCATGCACCGGCCCCCGGCTCAATTATTACAATGAAGACCTGGCGCTCTCCCGCTATCGGGAAGCCATCATGCTGTTCCCGCCGCTCGGCCGCGATGCTCTGCCGGCCGATTACCGCGGAGAGCTCGGTAAATACTACCAGATGGCCCTGTCCCGGTATACCCAGGGGCAAATCACCTGCGCCAACACCATTCCGGACCTGAAATCGGCGCTGCAACCGGGCAACCTGATGATCAACGGCACCGTCAATATGAAAGAAGTGACCGCCATCGCCCGCACCGTCGGCGGCAATTCCGCGTTGACCATCCGGGTTATTGAATTCAAACGCTATCCGCCGTTCCGCATGGTGGTGGAAATCATCTGGCTCGACTGCCTCTCCGGCAATATGATCGCCCGCATGTACGACGATATCGATATGACCGATACGGAAACTTCCTACCGTTTCGACAACTATATCGGCGACGGCTATGCCCGGTCGCTTTACGAGCAGTTCACCCATTATAAGGCGCTGGCGGAAACCGCCGCCCTGAAACCGACGGTCTTCATGCAGTTCGTCGCCGATTACACCATCCGGAAACTCACCGATCAGGTCGGCGACAGC
>JAQUZV010000359.1 GCA_028691155.1 Victivallales bacterium | reverse complement strand
GGATGGTTGTGCGCTCACTGTTGGGACGGTTCTCGTTGTAAATCAGCGACTCGATCCCGCGCTCGCAGAGTTGGCGGCTTAACATACTGGCCAGAGTGTAGATAAAAGCGGAGCCGCCGCGCGGATCTTCGGCGATAAACAGGCAGACGACATCGCCCTTGTGCCTGGACTCGCTCACGTACATCCCTTTGCCGTGGACTTTATAGAGCAACCCGTCGCGCATCAAGGCCTCGGTGGCCAGCTGGGCGGAAAAGTAATTGATGTTGCAGACTTGCGAAATCGTGCGCAAGGACGGCAATTTTTCACCGCCGATAAACTCGCCGCACATAATGGCCTCTTTTAAAAATTCGGCCAACTGCTCGTTTATCGCAGTATCGTCGGAGGCTTTAAAGTGCGTGAGCACACGCTGATTCTTATCGGAAACGACCATGTAAAGCGGCTTCTCTTTTTGTTGCCATCAGTTATATCAGTTGACTATATTATACTCGATTCGCAATCGTTTGTCAAGAGGGCCGACAGCAAAATTGCCTTTTTGTCATGATGAGTTAGCCCGATGCACAAGGGCTTCCCGTGATTCAAGCGGGATTCATGCAATAACCGGGTTCGTCGGCGGCCTGCCGTCACGCTGCGCGAAATCGAAAAACGCTTCGCCCGCCGCGGAAAAGAGCCGTTACCGCCTCTCCCCGTCCGTGGAAAGAATCGGGATTTTCAGGGAACGCGGACTGCGGTATTTCGCCGGGGTTTTGCCGTAACGGCCGCGAAACACCTTGATGAAGTAGCCGACATCGTTGAATCCGCAGTTTGCGGCGATTTCGCGAACACTCAATTCGCTGTTGTCAAGAAGCCATGTGGCGCTCAGCATGCGTAGCCGGAGCAGGTATTCGGAAAACCCGCATTGCGCGTGCTGCTGAAAGAGCCGGGTGACATAATCGGGGTGCAAATGGAATCTCATCGCCAGTTCTTTGCGGCTGACCGGAGCTTTCGAATGGGCTTCCAGGTAGGTGGCGATCCGTTGAAAGGTCTGGATGCCGGAACCGTTGGGAACGACCTTCCACTCGGTTTCCAGATGTTCGATAATCCGCTGTACGATCAGTTCGGCAAGGGCCCGGCTGACCGGGGAGTCTCCCGGTTTGGCGATTCGCCCGGTCAGCGCGGCGAACAACGCGAAGAGGTCGGTTTCCTCGCGGATTCCGGCGGAATACCACAGGTCGCCCTTCTGCACGGTCCGGGACTCCTTTTCGTCATGGTCGTTCCACGAAATCGAAAGCCGCCCGAATTCGCCCGCCACCACGCCGATGCGCTGGCAGTCCTGCTGCCAGTCGATGGTGTAGGGGTGTCCGACCGGGGCGAAAAATACCTCTCCGGGCCGCATGATACGGGTCGTTATTTTCCCGCCGCGGTAGAAGCCGATTTTCTGGCTGCCGGTCAGCAGATAGGCCAGCATGCCGGAACTTTCGAGGCGCATGTCTTCGCCGATGAACGGCCCCGATTCCTCCGCGAACACGACTTCCGTACAGCGGGGGGATCGGCTCATAATCGAGATAAAGGCATTATTGATCCGATTCGGACTTCTCATAAAAACCGATTCCTCCGCTTTACTCTTTGAGAGATAATTTATTCCGCTTTTGCACGATATGCAAGAGAAAAAGACGAGAGGTCGTAATATTACCATCGATGTACGGATTATTCCACTTGTCCTTTGCCTCTTTTTCGGATATAATTAAAGATGGAAACCGCGGATTATGAAATCAAACCGTTCCCGACGAAAACCGGTGTCAGAGGGAAAAGCAGAAAAAGGGATTGAACATGAAAACGTTACCTGGAAAATCAGCAAAACGTTCCCCCGCCCGAAATTTCACGCTGATCGAACTCCTCGTCGTCATCGCCATCATCGCCATTCTCGCCTCGATGCTGCTGCCGGCGCTGAACAAGGCGCGCGGCAGAGCCCACAGCACCGAATGCGCCAACAATCTGCAGGAGATCACCAAAGCTTCCCAGATGTACACCGGCGACAACCATGACTATATCCTTCCCGGCTGCCTGACCCAGGGGACCGACCTTTACGCCCAGGGCGGCTACAATGCGTCGCAGTACTGGTTTTACCGGCTGATTCCGTATATGGGGGTGAAGCAGTTTTACGAATTCGATCCGGCCACGTCGGCAGGCGCCAGTTCCACTTACTGGAGCTTCCCCCGCTCCCGCAACCGCAAGCGCAGTTGTCCGGCGAACACCTATCCCGAGGGCGGCAGAGGCACCAACCTGGCTTGGAACACCTTGCTCGGCTGGTGCAATCCCAGCACCGGCGTTGCCATTTCGAACGACCGGGAACTCCATAAAATCACCCAGGTGCGCCGTCCTTCCCAGATCATCTGCACCGGGGACTCCAACAACGGCGTCAATTTCGACAACAGCATGCCGACGCTCCTGATCGGGGGAGAATCCACGCGCATCACCTTCCCGCACTCCGGTTATACCGGGAACTTCGCCCATCTGGACGGCCATGTGGAGTCGTATT
>JAQUZV010000358.1 GCA_028691155.1 Victivallales bacterium | reverse complement strand
CTCATCGGTTTCATTGACCTGGGAACCGTCGGCAACCGGGGAAAGAGACATGAAATCGCTGTCCTTGATTTCATTGAGCAGTTCGGTAAGCAAAGCCGGTTTCACGCCCGGCACTTCCCGCAGATAATGGCGGCGCGATTTCAAATCGTCGAGCATAAAGACCGCCTTGCCCTGATCCAGCAACAGATGGAACCGGAAGACGTTATCGCGACTGACAATCTTTTTCTCGTAATCGACAATCAGTCTTTCCGACCGCTGCTGTCCCTTGCGGACCGACGGCTTCGCTGCCGTATTCCGGTTGATGATAATGAACAGGCAGATGAAAATTACCGGCAGACAAATAATGCAGGTATAAAACAACAGATTGGCGGAACGCCGTTTGGCCGGAGAAACCGACGGCGAATCTTTCTTGCCGAATAAATTTCCGGACGCGGAGAAAATCGCCGCCGGTTCCGCAAGCAACGTCGCCCGAGAATCCGCCCCCGGAGAACTTCCCGGCGCCGCCATTGACCCGGCAACGGTTTCGACCGGTTCCGGATTCAGCGTCAGCGGAGGAATGCCGGAACCGGCCGTCCCTCCGGAAGAGATATCGGGAGAAGCATCCGGGACCGTCACCGGTTCGAGAACAATACCACGGCCGGTCCCCGAATTGTCGTCCTCCGACCGGGGCAGATTGATGATAATGGAGGAAGCCGCGGCGGGATCGTCGAGAACCGACGGGACTGTTGCCGCCACAGTCCCGGAATCCGGCTGCGGCACAACCCGAGGAACACCTTCGGCCGTGGCCGCAGCGGCCACGCCGGTCGACACCGCCCGGCAAACCGCGGTATCGGCCGAAGGCAAAGGCTCGCCAAACCGGAGACACTGCTCGCCGATTTCGATTAAATCGCCGGCATGAAGCAAATAACGATCCAGAATGGAAAGATTGTTGACTTTGGTGCCGTTGGTGCTGCCAAGGTCGCGGACATACCACCGGTCATGGTCACAGATCAATTCGGCGTGATAACGGGAAATCCCGGCCGCCACCAGGCTGATATCATTGTCATCTTCGCGCCCGATCCGGGCAAGCGGAGGTTTCAGCGCTATGGTGGCGGTAACATTTTTCTTATCATCCAGCAGGTATAGCTTCATTTTCCTTCCTACTTGCTTTTATATGAAATTGCCGTTCCCATTGTATTGATCATTTTTTCACTCTGCTGCAACTGCGCTTCCGCCTCCCGGCTCAATTCGGCATTGAGGTCCAAAATGTCCCCCACCCGGGTTCCGGTTCCGGCAATAGTCCCGACCGGCAGTTCAATCACCGTCACGGCGCGCCGCGACCGCACCACCGGACGCCAGGGCGGCAATTGTTCACAGATTTCACAAACCCGGTTCTCCCGATCCATGAAAACAACATCCAGATCGATACTCATAAACATGGTATGGATGGCATTGCAACGATTAAACACCATGCCGTCGAAACCGCGGAACTCCCGCCCGATCATGCCCCGCGTCCGCAGGAAAAAGTTGGATGCTATGACCGGCATTCGGCACACGCACTTTTTCCGGGTCAAATTAATAATCATGCCGCCTCACCTCTCACCTTCCCCCCAATATCCGCATGACATTCATCAGCATGGGGACAAGAATAATAATAAAGATCGCCGGAAAAATAAAAATCACCAGCGGAAACAATATTTTGACCGGCGCCTTGTTGGCCATCGCTTCCGCACGGGTAAACCGCTTGCCGCGCAGCAAATCCCCCTGAATCCGCAACAGATCGGCAATGCTGACGCCCAACTCCTCCGCCTGAACAATCGCATTCACCACCGTGGAAAGATCCGGCAACTGCACCCGTTGCGCCATTTCCTTCAAGGCCTGGGAACGGGGTTTGCCGAGCTGAATCTCTTTCAGAACCCGATCGAATTCCTCTCCCAGCGCATCCTTTTTACGGCGGCGGACAATGTCGCGCAGGGCGGACAGGAAATCCTTGCCGGCCTCGACCGAAAGCGTCAGCAAATCCAACAGGTTGGGAAGCGCCTTCAGAATTTCCAGATGCCGTTGCTGGATCCGCCGCCACAACCAGACTCCGGGATAGGCCAGCAGCAGGACAAAACAGATAAAACCGATGAGGCTCTGACCGACACAAACGGTATACATCAGGAAAACGGCACCGACCATGCCGGACAAAATCCGGATGGAAATGAAACCGTCCGGAGTAATGGAAAGATCATACCCGGCCATCAGCAACCGCTTCGAGGTCCGATACCGCCATTGATCGAACGCCGGACCGCGGATTAGGCGGATCACATTGGGCGCCAACGGCAGAAACATCCGTAAAAACAACGGCAGCCGACGCGATTCCCGCGAGAGATGACGTTCCACCTCCAACCGACGCAACATCCCGGCAACAAACAGGATCGCGCAACAAACCGCAATTCCGGCCGAAACCGCCGCCGTAAATGCCGCCACCGTATGCATCTGCCGTTTCTCCCGTTAAATATCGATGGTTAAAATTTTCCGAATCACCAGGAATCCGGT
>JAQUZV010000045.1 GCA_028691155.1 Victivallales bacterium | reverse complement strand
AAAAACAGTATACAACGGGTCAACTGCTGTTGACGGCAACCTTTTTCGGCGCGTTTCAGGCGCTGATGCCGGGATTCGGCTGGCTCACCGGCAGCGTATTCCTCTTTTTCGTCCAATCCTTCGGACGCTGGATCGCCTTTCTGCTGTTGGCCGGCATCGGGGTCAAAATGATCCGGGCAGCATTTCAGCAGGGTGAAAAAGACGAGGAAATACGGAACTTCAGTCTCTACCGGCTGACGGCGCTGGCGGTGGCAACCAGTCTCGACGCGCTGGCCGTCGGGGTCTCCATCGCCTGTCTGGAACAGCCGATTATCCGTCCGGCCCTGGGCATCGGCCTCATTACTTTCGTCATCGCGTTGCTCGGCGGTCTCCTCGGCAAACTGTTCGGCCATCTTTTCGAAAACAAATTTGAAATTCTCGGCGGGATCATCCTGATTCTGCTCGGAGTCAAAATGCTGGTGCAAAACTAGCCGGGAATTTCAGCAGAGGACATTATTGCCGCAAAAACTTTGCCGGAATCAACTCGATTTCAACCGCCGATGCCCCGGGAAACGCCACCGGCACTTTCCGGCAATCGTATTCATCCCCGTCCGTTCCGCGCTCCCGTCGCATTTCAACCACCACCCGGCGCCGCTCTCCTCCGACCGTTCCGACAACCCGGAACCCGGTGCGCGGCAGAACCGGAAACACCAGTTTTCCGCCTTCCGGCGGGGCGTCTTCACCGGCCAGAAACAACTCAAACCGCCGGACAAACGGCACCCGCGGATCGGCAGGGATAAACAGTCGGGTCGGATCGGCCGCCATTTCCCGTCCCATCCGTCCCCGGAAGGCAAGTTCCAGTTCCTGCCGCCCCGAGGGACTCGTCACCGGCAGGAAAATACGCCCCTGAAATTCATGCCCGATCCGGGTTGCCGTCATTTTCGCCGTCAGCCGCCATCGGCCTTCCGCTTCCGGCCGCAGCTCTACCGTCACCGGGAAATCGGCCTTTACCTGCGGGATCCCCGGGGTCGCGCCCGCCTCGGTACGATGCAGCAGCCAGGTGCCGGTCCAGGTTTCGCCCTGCCGGACGTGACCGGCATACAAACGATCCGACGGGGTCACTTCCAATGGGAACACGCCCTCCCCGGACAACGACAATACCGTCGGCGCCCCCGCCGCATTGCTGCGGATGAGAATATTCCGGACAAACCGGCCGCGGGACCGTTCCGGCAACAGGCGCACCGTCAGGACGATTTTTTCCCCGGGCCCGGCCTCGCGGCGATCCGGATGCATCTTCAGGCAGTTGCAGTCCGCGCCGATACCGGTTATCCGCAACGGCGCATCCCCGGCGTTGATCAGAAGAAAACGGACGGACGGGACGCGGTTGACGGGAAATTTTCCCATCTCGCGTTGCGACGCGCCCAACACCTTCAGTCGGGGCGCCGCCGGGGCCGCAACACCCGACATCGCCGGCAACAGCAACCACACCGCAAAACCCGATATGATCCGTCGCCGTCGTCCGCCCCCGCCATTCAGTTGCCGCATTTCGTCCTCAAAGGTTATATCATACCTGCCCGGCAATAATATCCCGGCCGCATCAAACGGAAAGTCTCGTTACGTTCCTTCGCGTCACGGAAAAATCACTTTTCCGGGGTGTCGACCGACCCCGGAACACCGTCGGGATAATATTTCCGGATGCAATCCTCACACATGCCGTGCGACACCGTAATGTCCGAACGTGACGACATCCACGTTTCGATATTTTCCCAGTGCTCGCCGACCCGCACCCGTTTGCATTTGCAGCACAGCAGGGCAAACCCCTCCAGATAGCGCATTTTGCGCTCCACCCGGCGCAGAGCAACCCAACCGACGGCAATGACCACCACAATCCCCAGACTTTCGGTCAACGCCTCGGTGAGATTGAAATCCTCCCCGAACCATTTCGGCATAAAATCCGGCAGGTGAACCCATTCATTGAGCCAGGCCAACCCGATACAACCCAATCCGGAGCCCAGATAAATCAACTTGACGCTATGCAGTTTTTGCATCGTTGCACCTCCCGGAAAAAAATTTCATTGGCATGAGTATACACCGGGCGTCGGACAAAGTAAACCGCCATTGTCGCCCCCGATCCCGTTTTTTATCGGCGGCACCGGCCCAAGTCGGTATCTAAACCTCGGGATCACGACGGTAGCGTCCGGGCGCAATCCCCTTTTTGCGGCGAAACACATGGGAAAAATAATATTCGTCGGCAAAATGCAGTTCCGCCGCAATCTCCTTCAACGGTTTGGCCGTATGACGCAGATACAATGCCGCCAGATCGATCCGCCGCTCCAACAAATAACGGTAGGGCGTCACGCCCCATTCGCGCCGGAACAGTCGCAGGACCTGCGACGGCGATTTGCCGATGCAACGGCAAAAATCCCCCAACGACAATTTCCGCTGCATGTTGGCGTCGATATAACGTTTGAGCCGGACCGCATCTGGATCGTGCCGCACCGGCTTCCGCCGGGTCACCGTACCCGCAACCGAACCAATCAGACGGTGAAGAATCAACGCCGCCGCATCATGCGCGGCGGCGGGATCGCGGCGGAACAACGCCAGCCCGTGACGGAACAGCCGTTCCACCGGGCAATTCGGAACATACCAAACCCCGTCCAGCCCGTAACAGTGCATCATGGCACGCACCAGAGGACCGCCGGCGTTGAACCACAACTTCTCCCATGGATCGGCCGCGTCGGAACCGTACTCGTGCGCCGATCCTTCCGGGAGAATATAGACATCCCCGGACCGAGGCCGGTACTCCCGCCCCTCGCCCCGCAGATATCCTTCACCCCGTACCACATACTCGAAAACGTAATGCGGGGACGCCGTCCGACTGATCCGGTAACTGCCGTCGCAATAGGAAATGCCGGCCAGCCACAACCGCACCGGTGCCGCCGGATTGTCGGGCTGGGGACAATAAATGATGTCTTCCCGCATGATGATACCGTCGACGAATCAGAACGCTCCGCGGGTGGTGTCCCCGGCAATGTCCGTAACCGCTTTGTCACCCCGTTTGAAGGACAGAACGGTGTCGCCGTCGGTATGCAGCCGGTAACCGGTAATCTTGGTGCCCTTGGCCAGCAGATCGAGATTGACGACAATCCGGGCCAGATTTTCACTGCGGACGTCGAGTTTGCCGTCGGCGCCGATCCGGGCCCGGATCCGGGCGAATCTGCCCTTGTCGGCCGGTTCCAGGAACAACCAGAAAAAGGACTTGGCTTCATCGGTAACCAGTTCCAGTTCCGGGAAAAACCGGGTAAAGACATCGGTATCCACTTCACCCTGATTGCGGTAATACTGCAACTGATCGCAAATCCAGGCCGCGGTATAATTGCCCTCGCAATGGCAGGCGCCGGTCAGATAATAGACCGGCAGTTGAAAACGGTTGTATTTGACAATGGCATTGAACAGTTCTTCCGACTGCGCCGTCGGCACCCAGGTGTCGTTGGTACCGTGCCAGATAATCAGCGGCGCATACTGAAAGTTGGGCGCGTAATTGACCGCGGAACGACGCTGATAGTCAAAACGGTTCTGTTGCGGATCGCCGCATTCATCCATGACGCATTTGGTGATTCCCGGCGTGGTGGTCATACTCAGCATATTGGAAATCCCCTGCCCCGCCACTCCGGCGGCAAACAGATCGGGATACTTGGCAATCATCATCTCGGTCATCATGCCGCCCATCGACCGTCCGGCAATATAGATACGGTGCGCGTCCACGGCATAATGCTTTTTCATATAAGCGATGCTGTCGAGAATATCGTGTTGCGCCGGCAATGCCGCGCAGGAGGTGGGACCGGCCGTTTTTTTGCCGTGCAGTTCGGGACTGATCAGCAACCACTGCCGGTTCTCGCATTCCCGATAATATCCCTGCTGGCGGACGGTGAAACGGTTGCCGCCCATATAATGCGCCACCACCAGCAACGGCAGTTTGGTGTTTTGCGGCATTCGATCCGGCAGATAGACCACCGCCGGCTGTGTGGAACGGTCATAGGAACTGGTAAAGGTGATTTCCCGTTCCCCGGCAACCACGCTCCCGACCCCCAGGGACAGCAGCAGCAGCAATACGAATTTCTTCATCATCAACCTCCAATTAATTTGTAACGGCAACGGTTAATGTCGCCGGATAATTACTCGACGGGCAGGCAGACGGCGGCATGAATGTTTTTCGATTCCGACGACGGCGGCCAATTATAGTGAATGACATAAGGCGGCGTCGAACGCAACCGGTAACCGCTGTCCGGCAGCCATTGCCCATAGAGATACTGAAACACCTCGTACAATCCCTCCGCCGGACCGAAATGCTGCACCACCGCATATTTGCCGCCGACGAGCTTCTGAACGCCGATACCGTCGAACGCTGAACAGCCATCGTCAATCTCGACGCAGGCGTCGTAACGAATCTTGTCATCGGAAGTCACCGCGGGATCGTCATAACCGACCCCGATCAGACGTCCCGGTTTTATATGCGGCCGCAACGCCCGCAGGGAACAGATTTTTTCCCAGGCCCGGCGGCTGGTTCCGTAAGGACCGACATTGCGGATAAACACCACCCGGCGCTCCGGCAATTCTTCGACGGCGACCTCGATGGCGGGGAATTCCGGTCGCCGCAGCCGACAGGTGTAGTCGTGGCAATCGGGGGGCGGATGGATCTCTCCGTTTTTCCGCAGCCGGCGATAATTGCGCGGCGGCACCCCGAAATGATCCCGAAACGCCCGGCTGAACGACTGACTGTTGTCATAGCCGTTCCGGGCCGCAATATCACTGATCGCCAGATCGGTGTAAAACAGCATCCCGGCGGACATTTCCAAGCGCAACCGCCGGATATACTCCTTCACCGACTCCCCCACCATCGCCCCGAAAATCCGATGAAAGTGAAACGGAGAAAAGCATGCCACCCGCGCCAGTTCGCTCAATTCCAGTTCCCGGTCCAAATGCTTCTGAATATACATCTGCACTTTCAGCAGACGCACCTCGTAGTCTTCCCGTGTGGTTTTTCGCATCGCCGCCGCCTCCATCCATCCTGGATCATGCCTCTTCCCGTCGTCTTCATCATACCGCGAATCGAACCGTTATTGCGCCGGGGCGAATCGGGCCGATTGCTCCAGCATCCGCCGAATCGGCAGTACCGCCCGTTCCCGCAAGGGTTCGGGAACGGTAATCCGTGGCTGCATCGTCTCCAGTGCCCGCAGCACATCGCCCAACCGGGTCATTTTCATATCCGGACAGACAATCTGTTCCGACAGCGGAATATAAACCAGATCGGGATTTTCCTTGCGCAGCCGGTGAATAATCCCCGATTCCGTGGCAATAATCAGTTCGCGGCAGGGCGCGCTTTTCACATAACGGCACATGCCGCCGGTACTCATCACTTCGTCGCAGAGTTCCGCCACCTCGGGTCTGACCTCCGGATGAGCAATAATTTTCGCCGCCGGGAACTCCCGGCGCCGGGCCTGCACCATTGCCGGCGTGATCCGCATGTGGGTGGGGCAGAACCCGTCCCACATAATCATCGGCCGTCCGGTGGCCCGAATGATGTTGCCGCCAAGATTCCGGTCCGGGACGAAAATGATTTCGCGATCGGCCGGAATATTCCGAACCAGTTCAAAGGCGTTGGCGGAAGTTACACACAGGTCGCACTCCGCCTTGACCGCCGCCGTGCTGTTGACGTAACAGACGGTAACGGCGCCGGGATGCTGCGCCTTGAGTTGCCGCAGCGCTTCGCCGTCGGCCATATCCGCCATCAGGCATCCGGCCGTTGCCACCGGCAGCAGTACGGTTTTTTCCGGCGCCAGCATCGCCGCGGTCTCCGCCATGAAGCGAACGCCGCAAAAAACAATGACTTCAGCGGAATTTTTCGCCGCGATCATACTCAATTCCAAGGAATCACCGGTAAAATCGGCAATATCCTGAACTTCGCCCAACTGGTAATTATGCGTCAGAATCACCGCATGGCGGGATTTCCGGAGCCGGTCGATCCGGGCGATCATTTCCTTGTCGTCATATAAAACCATAACTGTTCACCTCGCCTGATTATTCATCTGGAAAGGAAAATATAACGTAAAAACAGGCAATTTCACCACCGGTTTGTAAAAAAGCGCCTTTAATATTATCTGATTTGGGAATATAGTGCCTGCTGAACCGGCCGCGCAACCAACGCCGCCGCCAATGAAAACCGCCCGCAGGCAACCGGGATAAAAGGGAGAATAGTCCGAATATGAACTTTCGCTACGGCAGCCGACGTTTTTACTGCCTGATGTTTATCGCCGTCGTCCTTCTGACGTTCGGAATCCGCTCCCTGGTTTATTATCGCGAAGCCGCAGTCATCAAAAAAATCACCGGCACCGACTTTGTCCCGTTCATGGTCGAGAGCGCCATCATGTATGGTTACGCCCAGGATGTGGCCGCGGGCAAATCCATCGCCGGGTGCGACGCCGACATCGGCGGCGGGCTGGATCGGGTCCCGGTTGCCGATCAGATGTTGCTGGGACTCGAATATTTTCTCGGCTGGAGCTACCGGATCAAAACATTCTTTACCGGCCGGCCCCAACTGTCTCCCGGCGCGACCGACTATGAAGACAATCCCGATTTCACCGCTTTTGCCCGCATGGAAATCCGCGCCTGGATCAGTCTGGTCGGCGGACTGATTTTCCTGTGGCTGATTCTGATGCGGGTACCGTGGTTGTGGGCAACCGTTGCCGGACTCTGGTACGCCGTGTCCCCGGCCGCCATTGCCCGCTATACCGGACAGGATCTGGTGCGCGGCGAATTCGCCATGCCGTTCATCATCGGCTGTCTGATGCTGATGGCCTGGATCATGCGCCGCCCGGCCGGATTCAAATATGTGTTGCTGGGGCTTTGCACCATGGCGTCGTTTGCGTTCTTGGACGCACCGCAGTTTTTCTTCACCTTCTGGGCCGGACTGGAATTGCTGCGACTGCTCCTCGGCGGCCGAACCACCACGAAACGCCGTTCCGCCTGGCTGGCCATTTATGTTGGCACGGTGCTGGCGGCACTGCTGGTGCCATACCAGCGTTATCACGGCTTGCTGGCGTCGCCGGTGGTCATCGTCGTCATCCCGCTGCTGCTGACCATAATGTTTGCCGGCAACCGGTTGACGCTCCGGCGACGGCTGATCTGGTGCGGCGGCGGCGCGGCGGCATTGCTGATAATCTGGAAACTGCTGCCCGGCTACGGCCGGAACTACTCGCATTTCGGCCGGTTGATCCGGGACAAACTGCTGTTCGGCAACGTCAAGCCGACCGATCCGACCCTGCTGGGCTTCGACAGCCGCATCCTCTGGACCCCGGCCATGCACTCCGCCGACTGGATATCCACCTGGTTTTATTACCCGGCCATGCTTTGGGTCATGGGGCTTTTCGTTTTGCTTCTGTGCTGCAGCCACCGGACCCGTCAGGCCCTGCTCCGGGGCTTGCCGCGCAGTTATCAGATCTTCGCCCTGGCGGTGATATTTACCGGAATGTATGTCTTCTTCGTCCGCGCCCACGTCTTCAGCATTATCTTTCTCTGCCTCGGCCTGGCATTGCTGCTGGACGCCTGGTGGCGGGTGCGACGGCAATACGGCTGGAAAAACCTCCGCACCATAATTCCGGCCGTATTGCTGGCGCTGGCGCTGGCGGCCGAACTGGGCATGACGTTCCTGCTGGGCCGCGCCTACGCCCGTAACTATTTCAAGGAAACCGCCGGCATGATCCGGTGGTTCCGGGACAGCAATCTCCACGGGGTTACGATTCTGACCGATATGAATTTATCGCCGGTGCTGAAGGCCTACTGCGGCGCTCGAATCATCACCCAACCAAAATTCGAACTGAAAACCACGCGGGACATCCTGCACGACTACCTCATGCACCTCTACCACCACAATGAAAAAGAATTCGCCGCCATGTGTGAAAAGCTGGGCGTCAGTCTGGTGGTGTTCGATCGCGGCAACAGCTACGCCGTCCCCATGCACATTTACAGCGCCCGCTATATTGCCGACGCCAAAAAAATCAAACGCTACGCCCCCGCCTGGATCATGGAAAAGCACCCCGGTACCATGCGATATTTCCACCCCGTCCCGCCGCCGCCCGGGATGGAATACATCAGCAAAAGTTATTATGTGTTCCGATTCGTTTCCGATGAACAGCGCCGCAAAGCCGAAAAATCCGCGGAACTGGCCCAATACTTCTACTATTCCGGCAAAATTGCCCTGGCCCGCAAAATGGCCCGTGCCGCCTACGCCATGGCACCGAACCTCGATCGGAGTTACTTGGCCTATTACAAGGTGTTCGGCAAAATTCCCAACGACAGTCTGATCTATCTGGGACAAATGCAACGCGAAGCCACGGAAAAGCAGAGCGACGGAATCCGTTGACGCGGGAAACGGCAACAATTACCGGCCATCAGACAGCAATAACCCGTATCGCCCCGCGGAAACAGGTCGGAATTTCCGTTACGGCGGCGGCGGGAGAAATGTGGTCAGGGATCTGCTGCGGCGGTAAAAATACCGGATTCTCCGCCAATCCCGCTTTATTTTATGCCGTAATATGGCATATTACCCGGATTCATAAATTAATACCGGAGCGCAGGTAATTCATAACCGAAACGGTTCCGGAATATGACACAGGAGATTAGAACCATGATTTTCGATAGTATGACCCGTCTCGGCACTTATTTTAAAAATGAGACCGTCCGGGAAAAGATTCTGTCCTTTATCGCCGCCTTGAATGCCGACACCGAAGAAAAAACCTATGAACTGATGGGATCGCGGCTTACCGCCGCGGTCTCCAGTTACCAGACCCGCCCGGCGGCCGCCGGCATCATGGAGGCTCATCACCATTGCATCGACATGCAGGTGCTGATCAGCGGTGAAGAAGAGGTCTTCGTGGGACCGGTGGAAAAACAGACGGTCAAAACCCCCTACAACCCCGAACGCGATGCCGAATTCTATGCCGTCGACGGAACCAAGGAAGTGAAAATGACGCTCAATCCCAGTTGTTTTGCCCTGTTGTTCCCCGCCGACGCCCATATGCCCTGCATTGCCCCGGACAACCATCCGGGCTCGGTCAAAAAGTGCGTCTTTAAAATCCATACCGACCTCTTCTGAGCCGTCGGACCGAACCGCCGGGAACCGTAAGATTCCGGCTTTTCCCGCTTATCCGTTTCTCCTCCCGGTGTCGCCGCCGGGAGGATTTTTCTTTGTCCCTGCCGCAGTAAACGGCAAGCGAACCGGCGGATCAGGGCAAAAAAACGAAAAAGAATCCGGTTCCGGCCATTTGGGTTTGCATAAGCGGACCGGACTGGTTATTGTAGTCGATAGAGTAAAACATTAATTCTCTTCCGGATGAGAGGTTCGGCTATGAAATCAGGTTTTGCCTTGCTTGCCGGTCTGCTGCTGTCAGGCTCCGTTCCTTGTTTCGCCGTTGCCCAAAATCACTCGCTGGTCGATACCGAAAAGTTGGTGATGAATATCAATCGCGATGCGTCGATTGATGTTACCGAAGTCCGCCGGATTGCGTTTTCCGGTCCGCCGGGCACCATGAGTCGGGAGTTTCTGCTGCAGGGATGCGACCGGATCGAGATTCAGGAATTACAGGTCGACCGAGATGTCTACCGCCGCGGCCGACGCCACAATCCGGGCGAATATGAACTGCGCATACTGGGTCCGCGGCTGTACGGCAAAGGTTCGCTGGCCCGGCGTCTGGAAATGCGCTGGCGCTGTCCGCCGCCGCCACAGCCGGACGCCGGGGAATTCCGGGAAATAGAGCTCACCATCAAATACCGGGTTTTCGGGGCGTTCGGACAGTACGCCGCCTATGATCTGCTCAGCTGGAACCCGCTGCGGGTTTACCGCAAAGATTTTATCCGCGAAACCGTGGTCAATATTGTCTTTCCGGAAGCATTTCACCCGCGGCAGATAACATTCCGCTGCAACGGAATCATGCCGCAGCAGGAAGTCGGCCCCCGGACCATCACGTTTTCCGCACGGGGCCTGAACCCGAACGACATTTTTCGCTTTGCCGTGAAATTCCCCAAAAAGATAATTGCCCCCTATTTCAGTTACAACAATTTTTATTATTACCACCTGAAACCGTGGACCTTGCCGGTTATTATCGGACTGTTCGCCGTCATGCTGCTGTTTTTCTTCCTGCTGAAAGGACGCGACCCGGCCGTGCCGGAAGCAAAAACAGCCGCCATCGATCTCAATTTCATCCGGCCCGGCCTGGCCGGACTGGTCACGAATGAAAGTTTCGATTGTTACGATCTCGGCGTAACCGTGGTCGATCTGGCGCGGCGCGGCCTGCTGGAAATAGTCCAGACGGTTCAGAACCCGCCGGAATATGAAATCCGGCTGCGCCGTACCCCGGCGCCCGGATCGCTGCAGAAATTCGAACAGGCGCTGCTGATCGAAATGTTCGGCAACCTCGCCCGTGACAGCCGCACCAATACACATCGGCTGGAATACAGCTTTTACCGCCGGGTGCCCCGCATCCGTCAGGAAGCCAGGACCGACGCCGCCGGCTGGTTTGCCGTTTCGCCTCAGGCAGCCAGAAACCGGTTTCTCATTCTGGGGCTGGCAATTGCCCTGGCGGGAATCGGGGTGGCGTCGATTCACATTCCGATCGCCATATTTCTGGGGTTGTGGTGCGTGGTGTTCGGCGGCATTCCAGGTTACCGGATGATCCATGCCATCAAGGACAACGGCCTGGTCGGGCTGCGCCACCATCTGATTTATCTGCCGCTGGTGCTGCTGGGCGCGGGAGTGGCGATCTACTCCCTCTGTCGCGCCTACCCGTGGAGCGGCTATTGTTTCGATCTCGGTATTGCCGTTTTCATCGGCGGTCTTCTGGTGGCGGCGGCCGGACCGGGAATGGCGCGCCGCAATCAGGAAGGAGGCACGCTGTCCCGACGCCTCCGCCGGTTGCAGACGCAACTGCGCGATGATCCGGACCGGGTGACCGAACTCTCCGCCCTGGACCGATTGCTCTGGTGTTTTGTCCTCATGTCCGGCGATGAACGTGACCGGGAAACCGCCGTCGAAGTTCCGACAACGGAATTTCAGGACTTCTTCCAGCCGCTCTCCGCATCCGCGTCCGGACATGATTTCACGCTGATGCTGCGGACCATTATCGCCGCCATGTCGCCGAATACGCTCCGAATTCCGGATCAGCCCCCTACCAGCGCCTATGCGGACTGAAATTGCCGACAACCGGAGTTGAGACGACAGACGTTCCACCAGCGGAAATAATCCGAATCGTCCGATTCCCGACCGCCCCCCCATGCGGAACAAAGGGCATGACGTCGACAAATTCTCCGGCAGTGACACACCATCCGGCGACGGCGAATGA
>JAQUZV010000357.1 GCA_028691155.1 Victivallales bacterium | reverse complement strand
CTGGCCAAACCGGCGAGTTAGTCGAGTTCGCGTTGGAGTCGTTTGATTTCGGCTCCCATTTTCTCCTGAATCCGTTTCCGGTAAACATAAATACTGCTGACCGCCAGCCCCAGTTCCACGGCAATCTGCGCTACGGTGCGGCCCTGCTGTAACAGTTCATAGGTTTCCCGGACTTTGTTGCCGAATAAGGGGCCGATGTTCTTCCAGGCCAATTGAGGAATATAGCAGGCCCATTCTTCTTCCGCCATGCGGTTGATCTCGGCATCGGCGGAAAAAAATTCCGTTTCGTCGACCGCCAGCCCCTGTTCGTTTTCCAGCGCCACAAACCGTCCGCGTCCTGAGCGCTGATAATTCCGCACGGCATTGGCGGTAACCCGTCCCAGCCAGCCGCGGAAATGTCCTTTGCGGGGATCGTATTGAAAATCCGGCAACTTGTTCCATGATTTCAGCAGAACCAGTTGAACCACTTCTTCCCCGTCGGCATGGTTTAGTCCCATGCGCCGGGTCAGACCATAAATGAAGCCGCGATAATAAGCGACAAAATCCCGCCAGACCAGATCGTCGTGGCGGTCGGAAAGTTTTTCCAGCAAAGTAACCCGGGTAATCCAATTTTCGCGTTCGGTCATAAGTTTTTCCGCAATTTATTTTGGCAATGGTAAAATGTAGTGTAAGAATGACGGATGTCAATGGGTAAATTATCATATATAACCGAGTTGAAGTCGTAAGTGGAATCACCCCCAAAAGAAAGGAAAGAAAAGATGAAACAGTCGATCTTCTGGCTCGCCGGGATTGCCGTAATGTTATCCGCATGCCCGATGCAGGCAAAAGAAAATGTCGAAACCGCGACGGATGTTACGGCAACGACGCAGACCAAGGCCCAAAAACATAAGGGCAAGGGCGTGTGGGCCGAACTTGAATTGACCCGGGAACAACGCAAACAGGTTCAACAGACGATGAAGGAAATCCGGCAGGAGATGAAAAAGCTCCACCAGGAAATCCAGCAGGAAATGAAACAGAAAATGGACGGCATAATCAGCACGCAGACGGAAAAACTACAGGGTTCGCTGTCGCCGGAACAATATCAGAAAGTAACAACAATGATCAAGGAACGGATGACATTCCGTCCGAAATCGCATCAAAAGAACCAGAAAAAAGATAGCGCTGCCGGCCAGGAAGGAAAAGAATAACGGAACTTGCCGACCCGCAATCGGCGCCGCCCCGGTCGGGTTGATCTTGGAACGACGACTTTAGCGGCGGCGCCGAGATCAAAGAACTGTCCGGGCTGGCGCCGAGAATTAATGCTCAGGGAACGGCGTTGTTTCCTGCTCCACGCCGTTTTGCCGACCTTTCCGGGGATATACTCCCCGGAAAGGTTTTTTTGTGTCGTACCACTTCCCCCGCTTGCATGCCGTCGTTTTACCCTTATATTTATAACAGCAGAATCAAGGATGTAAAATTGGCAACGATTGAATTCAACTGTCCTCAATGCGGGAAAAAATTGACAGCGGATCGCACGCTGAGCAAAAGCATCACTCTTTGCCCGATCTGCCGTCAGGCAATCCGGGTGCCGCAATTTGGTCTGTACCCGGAAATGCAGTTGGGCGATTTCGTGCTCAAGAGGAAACTCGGCGGCGGCGGCATGGGCGAAGTGTGGCTGGCCGAACAGAAGTCGATGCAACGCGAAGTGGCGGTAAAGATTCTTTCGCCGGAGCTGGCCGATAACGAAGACTTCTGCCGTCGTTTCCAGTCCGAGGCGAAAAATTCCGGCAAACTGCTGCATCCCAACATCGTTACCGCTTTTTATGCCGGCAAGGAGGACAACCTCCATTACCTGGCGATGTCGTATATCGACGGCGTGCCGCTCGACACGGAATTGCGGGTCGGCAATACCATTCCGGAAAGACAGGCCCTGCGCATTGTCCGCGAAGTGGCCGTGGCTCTGGCTTATGCCTGGAATTCGCACCAGATTATTCATCGTGACATCAAACCGTCCAATATCATGCTGGCCCGCGACGGCAGCGTCAAGCTGTTGGACCTCGGTATTTCCAAGAGCATCGGCGACAATGACATGTTGACGAAAACCGGGCTTTTTGTCGGGACGCCGCATTACATCAGTCCGGAACAGGCCAAAAACGATCCGCAGCTCAATTTTCATTCCGACATGTATTCTCTGGGCGCGGTACTGTTTCATATGCTGACCGGAAATTTTCCCTACCAGGCCACCACTCCGATCGGTGTAGTGGCACAGCATCTTTCCGAGCCGTTGCCTAATCTCCGCGAAAAGAATCCGAACCTGTCGGAAAACGTCTGCCGGCTGGTGGAAAAAATGATGCAGAAAAATCCCCAGCGGCGATTTGCCTCCTGGGAAGAACTGATCCGTGCCATTGACGCCGTTGACAGCGGAAAAACCAATCGGCAGCACCTGATATTTTTATCCGTGACGGCGGTGGTGCTGATTGCGGTTACCGCGATGGCGGTGTCGCAGGCCATTATTGCCGGTAAGACCGCCGAGGCCGAGACCGGCG
>JAQUZV010000356.1 GCA_028691155.1 Victivallales bacterium | reverse complement strand
CGTGATGGGATTTGCGGTCGGTACCGGCAGTCAGACGTCACATACCGCCATTCTGGCCCGCTCCATGAAAATTCCCGCCATCTTCGGCGTCAAAAACATTCACGCCCAACTCGCCGACGGCGACCTGGTGGTGATCGACGGCTATACCGGAACCATCGTCCTGCACCCGACCGAATCCACCGTCGCCTTTTACCGCCGGAAAGAAGAACAGGACCAAAAACGTTTTTCCGAACTGACCCATGAAAGCCGTCTGCGCCCGGAAACCCTCGACGGCTACAGCATTCAACTGGCCGCCAACATCGACGGACCCGACGACATCGACAAGGCCAAACAATTCGGCGCGGCTGGAATCGGCCTGTACCGGACCGAATATCTGTTTCTCCGCCGGGAAGTGTTACCGGACGAGGAAGAGCAGTTCGCCGTTTATCGCGACATGCTGTCGGGAATGGACGGCCGGCCGGTCATTATCCGCACCATCGACGTCGGCGGCGACAAACTGCGCGACACGTTGACCGCCCTGGCGGAGCCCAACCCGTTTCTGGGTCTCCGCGCCGTCCGGCTCTGCCTGCGCGAACGACGCGATCTGCTACGGACGCAACTGCGGGCATTGCTCCGGGCCGGGGTTTACGGCAACCTCAAAATTCTGTTTCCGATGATCTGCTGCACCGAAGAAGTCGAAGAACTGAAGCATATCCTGACGGAAATCCGGCAGGAACTCAAAGGCGAAGGCATCCCGTTTTCCGATCATTATGAAATCGGCATCATGATCGAGATTCCGGCCGCGGCGATTGTGGCCGGAACCCTGGCGGAAATGGTCGATTTCTTCAGTATCGGGTCCAACGACCTCATCCAATACACCCTGGCGGTGGATCGCAGCAACGATAAAGTCGCCTATCTCTATCAGCCGGCACATCCGGCCGTACTCAATCTGATTATGATGACGGTGACCGCGGCCAAAAAGAAAAACATCTGGGTCAGTCTGTGCGGAGAAATGGCCGCCGATCCGCTCTATCTGCCGCTGCTGCTGGGACTGGGCATTCATGAGCTGAGCATGACGCCGGTGGCGCTGGGCGCGGTACGGCGGGTCATCCGCCGTCTCCACATGCACGAAGCACAGGAAGTCGCCCGGCTGGCGCTGGAAAGTCATAACGCAACGGAGGTTCTCAACGCCTGCCGGGAACTGGTTATCAAGGCCGATCCCGAAATTTTCCGTCTGGAACAACAAAGCATCTGACGTTGCCGGATCAGATTCCGCCGACGCCCTGACAATAAACCATGACCGGATTGCGTTCCCGGTCGATTCGGTACGGGAGAACCAGCAGATGACAGCATTGGAACATTATTTTCAAATCGCCGCGCGGGGCAGCCGCCCTAAAACGGAAGTTGTCGCCGGAATCACCACCTTTGCCGCCATGTCCTATATTATTTTTGTGCAGCCGGCCATTATGTCCGGAGAGATGTTCCACCTCTCCACCGGCATGAATTTCGATGCGCTGGTCACCACCACCTGTATCGTTTCGGCGCTGGGGTGCCTGCTGATGGGCCTGTTGGCCAACTTCCCGGTCGGGCTGGCGCCCGGGATGGGAGAAAATTTTTATTTCGTCATTTCCGTGCTGCCGGTGTGCGCCGCACTGCCGGGCATGAGCGCCGGAACGGCTCCGGTCTGGCAGCTGGCACTGGGGGTGGTTTTTGTCTCCGGGATCATTTTTGCCGTGATTTCCTTTCTGAACGTGCGGAAACTGCTGCTCGACGCCATCAGCCCCAGCCTGAAATGCGCCATTACCGCCGGGATCGGGCTGTTCATCGCCCTGCTCGGGCTGCAGAACGGCGCCATCATCGTCACCCAAGGCGGACATTATACCCTGAACGCGCACGTCACCAGTGCCGCATCGCTGGTGTTTATGGCGGGACTGATCACCATCGTGGTCCTGCATATCATGAAAGTCCGCGGCGCCATCCTGATCGGAATCGTCGTCGCCGCACTGACGGCGGCGCTGCTGGGAGAAATTTCGTTGGTCCAGCCCTTCGGGTTGCCGGCCAACCCGGCGCCGCTGATCGGCAAGATGAATCTGACCGGAGTCTTCACCCATCTCGGCCGCCTGCTGCCGCTGATTGTAATTTTCACCTTCATGGATGTCTTCGACACCCTGGGCACCGTAATCGGCGTCGGCACCTGCGCCGGACTTATGAAAGACAACCAATTGCCCGACGCGCCTAAAATCTTCGCCGCCGACGCCACCGCCACCGTCGTCGGAGCCTTCTGCGGCCACAGCACCGTCACTTCCTTCATCGAAAGCGTCACCGGGGTGGAAACCGGCGGCCGGACCGGCCTTACCGCCGTCACCACCGCCATGTGCTTCATCGCCGCCATGTTCCTTACGCCATGCATCAGGACCATCGCCATGTACATGCCGATCACCGCACCGGCGCTGGTACTGGTCGGGGCCATGATGCTCAAAAATGTCCGGGAAATCGACTGGGACGATTTCAGCGAAGCCATTCCCGCTTTTCTGATCATCACCGGCATCCCGTTTTCC
>JAQUZV010000355.1 GCA_028691155.1 Victivallales bacterium | reverse complement strand
ACAGACGGCCAGCAGCAGACTGCCTGCGGCGGCCAGGATCAGTTTTTTTACTTTCAACATCGACTCCAGTGACTGATGTGCTAATGCTTGTTTCATTTTACCACTGCGGCGTCCGACCGCGTTGGGAGGCCGAAATGGTTTGTTCCGGCGCGGCGGTAACGGTTTTTGCCGTGCCGTTATCATAAATTTAGAGTGAAAAAGATCGCTATGCAAGATTTTTTATTTGAAATTATCGAAATAGGCGTTAAAATATAGACCTGATTCTCGCCGCCGGAGTGGCGAAATGGCAGACGCGCTAGACTCAAAATCTGGTAAGGGCAACCTTGTGTGGGTTCGACTCCCACCTCCGGCACCATTTTTTCCCCGCAAAATTTTTCCTCGATGTATTTTCTGTGGCAATATCGTGTAGAAGATTTATAGCTTATTTCCGGGTTGCATGTGATGATATTGTTGATCATAAATAATTTACAAATAATATGGCAGAGGGGCAACTCCCCCGGCATCTTCGATACGCCATTATGTCGACATGGCGGTTAATTGCCGGTTCCCGGTCGGAAAGTGCCGAAGCCTTATTCTTTATAAAAGTAGTGATGGGGCGGGCGATTGGTCGATCGGAGCCGCGTCTGGGGCCGGGATCGGGGTTACGGCGGCAAAGACCACCGGGAACGCGGCGGCGGGGAATAAAAAAACGCATATTTTTCATTTTCCTGCTTGCATAAAGATGTTATGACGTTAAATTAAATCCTCTTTAAAATATACGAAGACCTTAATCCGCAGTAGGATTTCCGCCTGTTCGGCAGGTGTGCACCCATAAGGTTTTTCGGCGTCCGGTCCCCGTATGGTACGGCGGGACGTCTTCTATTGCGGCTTCTGGTTTAACTGTTAAACCGTAAAAAAACGGAATAGAAGAAATGGACTCAATGCCAAGCAACATTCGGGTATATTCGGGCAATGCCAACCGTGCGTTGGCGGAAGAAATTGCCAAATACCTTGGAACGCCTCTCGGAAACGCCAATGTTACCCGCTTTCCCGACGGAGAGATTTTTGTCCAGTATGAAGAAAATATCCGTCGCGGCGATGTGTTCATCATCCAATCAACCTGTGCTCCCACCAATGAAAATCTGATGGAGCTGTTGATTATGATTGATGCGGCGAAGCGCGCGTCGGCGGCTCGAATCACGGCGGTTTTGCCGTTTTTCGGCTATGCCCGCCAGGACCGCAAAGACAAGCCGCGGGTTCCGATTACCGCCAAGCTGGTGGCCAATCTGCTGACGACTGCCGGCGCTGACCGGATCATCTGCATGGATCTTCACTCGCAGCAGATTCAGGGTTTTTTCGATATTCCGGTGGACCATCTCTATGCGTCTCCGGTAATCGTGCCTTACCTGAAAGAAAATTTCGGGCCCGAGCTGGTGGTGGTGGCGCCCGACACCGGCAGCGTCAAGATGGCCATGGCCTACAGCGACATGCTTTCCGGCGGGGTGGCCGTGGTGGCCAAACGTCGTATCGACGGCCATTCGGTACAGTCGTCCCATCTGGTCGGTGAAGTCAAAGACCGGACCTGTATCATTGTCGACGACCTGACTTCCACCGCCGGGACGCTGGCGGCGGCGGCCAACAAATTGCGTGAAGGCGGCGCCGGGGATATTTATGCGGTGGTGTCTCATTGCCTGTTGAATGAAAAGGGGCGTGAGGTAATCCGGAACAGCGAAATCAAGATGTTGATTACCACCAACGGTGTTCCGGTCAAGGATGATTGTGACGGCAAGATCAAGGTCATCAGTATTGCCCCGCTGCTCGGCGAAGCGATTCGTCGGGTGCACGAGGGGGAATCGGTGTCCAGTTTGTTCTATGTCAATTGATATTTATGATGGTATGAAGCGACAATAAAGCAAAGAAAGGAATAAAGATGAGTAAAGTCAAGCACGTATTGAACATTGTGGCGCGGGAAACCAGCGGCAAGGGCGCTTCCCGTCGTCTCCGGCACCAGGGGATGATTCCGGCGGTTATCTACAGTCTGGGCCAACCCGGCCGGACGATTGCGCTGAACAGCGGCGAATGGCGTTCGCTGATGCAGAACGACGTCAAGCTGGTTCATCTGCTGGAAGATGGCGAAGATCGGCATCTGGCGGTGATTCAGGAAGTTCAGGAAGATTTCCTGCGGGGCATCGTGGTCCATGTGGACTTTATGGAAGTGGATGTGGACAAAATGGTTATGGCCAGCATTCCAATTCACTTCGTCAATGCGCCGGCCGCTACCGACGGGGCGTTGCTGGAACAGCCGCTGCATGAACTTCATATTGAAGCCAAGCCGGCCGACCTGCTTGAAAGCATTACGGTTGATGTGGCCGGGCTGGTCATGGATGCCCCGATTTGCGTCAAGGACATCAAAGTGGCGGACGGCGTTCGCGTTCTCAACGATCCGGAAGCCATTGTCTTCCATCTGGTAAGACCGGCGGCGGAAGTGGCCGCGGAAGCGGCGGCGGAACCCGAAGCGGCACCGGAAGTGGCCGCGAAGGCGGAAGCCGGAACGGCGAAG
>JAQUZV010000354.1 GCA_028691155.1 Victivallales bacterium | reverse complement strand
ACGCATCAAAGCCGATATGGCCGCCGAAATTCTGGACATCCGCCACGATGCCGTACATTACGGCAAGGCCAGAGAGTTCTATCCGCGCGAGGCCCTGCAACGCTGGTCGCCGCCGCCCCATGCCCCAATGATCCAAATGTGGTCGCAACTGTGGTCGCAAAGCGGCGCGCTGGGAGTGTTGGCCCGCGATCTGAACGGCTATGGCATCGGATTCGGAATTCTCGATATCGGGCAGGACAAAATCAGCGCCATTTACGTCCGCGCCGAATGGACCGGCAAAGGCGCCGGCTCATCGATCATCCGTTATCTGGAAAAGATTGCCCTGGTCCGCGGAGCGAAAATGCTGATGCTGGATGCCTCGCTCAATTCGGTCAATTTCTATTTGCGGCACTGGTATCTGGTCAACGGCATCGATTTTCTGACCCTGCCCTCGGGGGAAAAACTGCCCTGCGCCAAAATGAGCAAACTGTTGCAGGGAGCCCAAAACGCCTCGTTCGGGAATTTTGTCTGATCGTCGGTCATTGACGCACCCGCGCAGAATTTATTATATCACGGCAATACGAGTATAATCAAGGGAAAAGATAGAAATAAAGATGTTTCTATGCCCGTTTTTCCCCATGTTCCCACCCTCGAAAATATCGTACGGGAAAAGCACTTCTTCCTCCCGTGCTGCGGTTACCGGTCGAACATCTGCGGCATTGCCACTCAATCCAGATGCAGCCGGTGTCGGGAACGGTATTCGCCCGGGGTGATATCGAAACAACGATGAAACGCCCGATAAAAACTCTCGATGTTGGCAAAACCGCAGGCCGCGCCCAGTTCCTTGATCGGCAGCCGACTGCCGGCCAACAGATTACGGGCGTACTGCAACCGACGGTTGAGAATGTAACGATGCGGCGTCTGATTCAGGTGTCGACGGAATTGCGCATGAATGCAGGGCACACTTACGCCGGACAACGCCGCCAGCGCATCGATCGAAAGGTCTTCCGCCAGATGATGGTTGATATGATCGAGCAGTTGCCGCAGAAACAGCGGATAATCGGGATCGGGTTTGCGCCGGGTATAATAATAGGCCTGCCAGAAGATTTTGGCATAAATGTAGGGATGCAGGACGTCGCGATCGATGGAATCGTCATGAAAACTGCGCAACGCCTCTCGGGTAAACACCGTCAGGTCGTCGTCATTTTCCCAGAAGGTCACCCGGGGCAGCCGCCGCTCCGGCGCATCGTAGGTGGCCACCCGCACGCTCAGACAATTGTACGGGGCGTGACGGGACGTCTGCCAGACGGTCTGTTCGCCCGGCAGATGCCAGAAAATCGCACCGCGGTGAAACGTCCGGGAACTGCCGTTGACGTCAAAAAATACCTCGCCGCCGGTAATGATTTCAATATTCTCGCTCTTGGGCGGAATGGTTACCGGTTGAACCCGGGCATGATCCGGGGCCTGATACAGCGATACACTGTTGATCTGCCGAATATTTTCCGTAATGTACAATGGGCTCCTCCCGACGGGTAAATGCCGGCAATAGCTGATATTTCAAGCGATAAAGCAATCTCAAAAGGACATTCCGGCCCCTTTGGCAGGCAATGCGCCAACTACTACCGCATCTTACTGTCGTTTCGGCATTTTTTCAATATATTTCGGTAATAATTCACGGTTTCCGCTTTTCCGCTCTTGAAAGACCGGAGTCGGGTTGCTAATATTGACAGAGGTGAAATCATGTATTACTTCATCTTACAAATTATTGCAATATAACATCATGCTTGGTGTGTTGCCGATCCTTTTTCGATCAACCGAAGCAATATTCAGGTAAAAGAAAACATGTCGTCGCTAAAACTTTTTCTCGCCGTGGTAATGGTACTCGGCGGTTACGGCCAATGCCACGCCGCCACCGCCCCGATGCCGGAAACTCATGCCGCCCAAACTACTATTGTCAGCCGAAACGGATTGCAGCTCAACTTCAATCCCGAGGGAAAAATCACCGCCATCCTCGCCGGCAAACGAAACATCACCGCGGCGGCGGCCATATCGTCATCCGGATTACAGCTCCGTTCCATGGATGAACCGGATCGCGACCTGCCTCTGGAAAGCATCATCATCCCGAAAACGGCGGGAATGAAGCAGCACTTCAAGTCGCCGGGAGAGCAACTGCACGGCGAACTTCTTTTTCTCCGATATGAGGATTATTTCCGGGTAACCGGTCGGATCATCAGTAAGGCGCCGCATGACCGGGGCGTCATCGTTACTTTCCGTCTGCCGGTGGATGCCATCGGCTGGAACTGGGCCGACGTCGTGGAGCAGTCACAGACCATTGCCCGAACAGGAACGCGTTATTCCGGCGGCCATCCTTTCGATCCCCGGGCATTTCTGGTCGACGGAAATCAGGAAAACATAAACGACCGCGGCAATCCGGCCCCATTCTATCGCCAAACCAATTCTTTCTGTTCCGCCATCTGGGGACCGGACGCCGGGTTGTCGCTGGCGATCCCACGCGACCAGTTCCGAATGGTGGACATGGCGTATGATGTCAACAACCAAACTTAC
>JAQUZV010000044.1 GCA_028691155.1 Victivallales bacterium | reverse complement strand
CTTATGTCCGAGGCCGGCTACCCCGGACTGGAACAGCATCGAAAAATCCACCAGTATTACCTGGAAAAAAATGTGCAGTTCTGTTTTGCCGCCATGGCCGATGTCAAAGAGCTGACGCCAATACTGAAAACCTATCTCTACGACTGGCTGATACAGCATGTACTGGTCGTCGACCACCAGTATAAACCTTATCTTACCCGAAGCGGCGAAAAGGACATCCGGAAATAATCTGCGCCGGGCCGGCCGAACCCCAACCCGACGAGACGACACCAGTAAAAGCAATGCCATCACCCGGATCGCGCCGGGCCGGCCGATAGGTTTTACGGGCCGGAACGGAACATGGCCGGTGGCATTTATCCCACCGGAGTCGTGCCGATATGGAACAGCAATCCCACCTGATAGACAATCAGGGTTAAAATAAAGGCCAGCGAGAACAGCCCGACGGCTTCAATAAAGGCCATGGTCCAGGAATTCATTTCCCGCCGAATAATGGCCAATGTCGCCAGACAGGGAATGGAAAGCAGACTGAACAGCATGATACAGAATCCCTGCAGCGGCGTATAGTTGGCGATCAGTTGCTGCCGCAACGGCGTCGAGGCTTCGTCGACCTCGCCCTCGGCGTAAAGAATTCCGAGCTGGGAGACAAATACTTCCTTGGCCGCCAGCGCGCCGATACTGGCCGTCGTCAGTTTCCAGTCGAAACCGATATACCGGAACATGGGCTGGAGGAATTTCCCCACCCGACCGGAGACCGTGTATTCCAGGGCTTCGGCCCGTTGTTCATTCCTCAATTTTAAAACGGCGCCCTCCTGCTGTTCCTGCGTCAGTGACGAATCGGCCTGAACCTGTTCGACCAGGACGGAATAATCCTTGCCGAACACCTTTTTCTCCGGCAGGGTATTGGCCAGGAACAACAGCACCGAGGTGAGCAGAATAATGGTACCGGCCTTGTGGATATACATTTTGGAACGATCCCACATATGCATCGTCAAACTGCGAAGCGACGGCATGCGATAAGGCGGAAGTTCCATCAGATAAACCTCCCCTTCTCCGCTGAACAGCGTCGCTTTGAGCAACCGCGCTCCCACCAGGGCCACCACCACCCCGATCAGGTAAATCAGCAGCATCATCGGCGCCTGATATTTTTTCAGGAAAAAAGCCGGAATGATCAACGAATAGATCGGCAGCCGCGCCCCGCAACTCATCAACGGCAACACCATGATGGTAGTCTTGCGGTCGCGCTCGGATTCGATGCAACGCGTCGCCATGATCGCCGGCACCGAACAACCGAATCCCAGCACCAGCGGCACAAACGACCGACCCTGCAATCCGAAACGGCGCATAATACCGTCCATGACGAACGCGGCCCGCGCCATATAGCCGGAATCTTCCAGAATGGCAATGGCAAAGAACAGGAAGAGAATATTCGGCAGAAATACCAGCACCCCGCCGACACCACGGATCACCCCGTCGGTGCACAGCGCGCGCAGATACGGCAACGATGCCGCCGACCAATGGGCTTTGATCCCGTCGTTAAGCACGTTGAACCCGGCATCGATCAAATCCATGAACGGCGCCGCACAGGTAAAGGTAAACCAGAACGTAAGATAGATAATCAACAGAAAAAGCGGCAACCCGATGTATTTGTTGGTCATCACCACATCGATCTTGTCGGAAATTTCGCGACGGCGCTCTCCGGTCATCGAAATGGCGTCGCGGCAGGCGCCGGCCAGCATCGCATAACGGCAATCGGCCATAAAGGTGTCGGTCTCGATGGCATGGCTGTTCTTCAGGTGATTGATCTGAACCTCGACCTCTTCATGGACGGTCTGGAATTCCGGAATGCCCATCGCGGCGGAATCATGCTCCAGCAGTTTGATGGCAAAAAAACGTGCCGGAATATGGGCGTAACGCGCCACATGAAGGACATCGATCTTTTCTGCCACGGCACTGATGGCGTCATTGATGTCATCGCCGTAGGAAAGCATCGGCACCCCGTGTTCCGCCAGGTGAGCCAAGGCGTCGGCCAACTTGTCGAGCAGCGGGCGGATGCCGCCGACCTTGCTGCCGACGGTCCGGACAATCGGCGAACCGAAGTATTTTTCCAGTTTCGGCACATCGTATTTCAGGCCCTTGCAGTTGGCCTCGTCGCTCATATTGAGGGCCAGCAGCATCGGAATATGCAGTTCGGCCAGCTGGGTGGTAAGATAAAGGCTGCGGCGTGGAATGGTGGAATCTACCACATTGAGAATCAGATCGATCCCCGGTTTGGTCAGTTCCTGAAACACTACGTCTTCTTCCGGCGAACTGGAAGAGAGCGAATAAACGCCCGGCAGATCGACCAGTTCGATTTCCATGTCCTTCAGCTTGAAATGGCCGAATTTACTCTCCACCGTCACGCCCGGATAGTTGCCGACGTGCTGCCGGGTTCCGGTCAAAGCGTTAAAAATACAGGTTTTACCGCAATTCGGGTTGCCGGCCAGGGCAATTCTGAATTTCTTTCTCATTGGTCGGCATCCTGACGTTCCAACAGAATCCCGGCCGCGTCTTCACCATGCAGCGCCATGCTGGTCCCCATGAATTTCACCCGAATCAAACCGCCGAACGGAGCATGCGCCTCCACCTGCAACTTCGTCCCGGCAACCAGTCCGACATCGGTGAACTTCTTGCGGCCCCGCAAGCCCGGTAAAATCTTGACGATCGTCGCCGTCGCCCCGACCGGAAGTTCCGCCAGCGTTAAAAGCGCATCTCCCATACTCCCCCGGCAACATCCGCCGTGCGGTTTCTGCGGACACTGTCCACGTCTTAATGCCCATCTAAAATGCTTCCTCATCATCATTGCGTCTTTTATCCTTTAGTAAGGTTTTCTTTTCATCTTTAAATTAGGCTGGCCTAATAAAAAATTCAAGTGCTTTCCCTGTTTTTCTCGGCAAAATTCCGCTATGCCGTCAACTTCGGGCGTTTTTCTCTATTCCTTATCATGACGGAATTTCCGGCATTGATCGGCTTTTTTTGCTTTTTAGTACCGGTCGACAACTGGTAAAGTAACCGTAAAGGAACTATTATAATAGGAATTCCGGTCCGCATACCGGGAGTCAAAGTGGAGGAAATGGCATATGCGAAGCAACATTTATCGTCTGGGCCTGCCGCTGGGGGCTCTTCTGTTCAGCCTGAGTTATGGCTGCAACACTCTCAATACCACCACCGTCAAACCGTCGCCGGCGGCAACGTTTCTGCCGCACCAGAACTGGCTGGTACGGCAGGCGAAAAACTTTCCGTTTGATTATTACTGGCAATCCCGGTTGATCGATTGGGGCCGTTATCATCGGATTTATGTGGCGCCGGTCAACACCGACGAAGTGATGCAAGGGAAATGGTGGCAGCAGGTGGCCCCGGACCAACGCCGTAAAATTGCCGCCGAGCTGCCTGCCGTCGGCGACTATCTGCGCCACAGCGCAGTCCGGGAACTGCGGAAAATCGCCGCCCGCGGCGGGTTCAAGGTGGTCGACAAGCCGGACGCCGGGGCCGTCACCATGGAGCTGGCGCTGACGCAATTGATTCCGGCGGCGGCGGAACTGCAAAACCTGGACCGTAACGGCGACTTTTTCCTGAAAAAAGACAGCAGCGCCAGAGAATCCCATGCCGCGGGACGAATTGTTCTGGCCGGGAAACTGACCGGCGGCAAGCACGGCAAATTATTGATTATGCTGAAAGATCGGGGATATGACCGCACCCATATCACCGGAGTAAGCGCCGCGACGTGGTACGGCTCGGCCGAATACAACATCGATGTCTGGGCCCGGCAACTCGCCGCGATGACGATGAGCAAACGGCTGGAAGATGTCCAGAACGACTATCCCGCCCATCGGCAAAAATAAACCGGCAAACCGATTAAAACCGCAACAGTATTATTACGGCGCCGGGAGCAGTGTCTTCCCGGCGCCGTTGGTTGGTCAAGGGGAAAATATTACAGTCCGACGGCGCGGCGAACCTGCCGCAACGTGGCATCGGCAATTCCCGCCGCCCGTTCCCGACCGCGCCGCAAAACCTGCTCGACGTAACCGGGATCCTTGGCCAGCTCTTCGCGACGCTGCCGGAACGGGGCGAAACGTTCCCACATGATCTCGAACAGGGCCTGCTTGGCATGGCCGTAGCCGTAATTGCCGGCACGGTATTTGGCTTCCATCTCGCCGACCTGTTCTTCCGTCGCGAATAATTTGTAGAGCGCCACCACATTGCAGGTGGTCGGGTCTTTGGGTTCTTCCAGTCCCTTGCAGTCGGTCACGATGTTCATCACCGTCTTGCGGATTTCCTTTTCCCGACCGAAAATCGGAATGGTGTTGCCGTAACTCTTCGACATCTTCTGTCCGTCGGTACCGGGAATCACCGCCACCCGCTCCTGAATCCGCTCCTGCGGCACCACCAGAATATCGCCGTACAGGTTGTTGAAACGAATGGCGATATCACGGGTAATTTCCAGATGCTGCTTCTGATCCTTGCCGACCGGCACCATATCGGCCTTGTACAACAAAATATCGGCCGCCATCAGCACCGGATAGGAAAACAATCCGTTATTGGGGACAAATCCCTTGGCGATTTTGTCTTTGTAACTGTGGGCGCGTTCCAGCAGCCCCACCGTGGTAATGCAATTCAATATCCAGGTCAGTTCGCAGACCTGCGGCAAATCCGACTGCCGGTAAAACACCGTCTTTTCCGGATCGAGACCGCAAGCCAGGAAATCGATGGCCACATTGAGGATGCGTTGCCGAAGTTCCGCCGGCTCCGGCGACGTGGTCAGGGCATGGTAATCGGCAATGAACAGAAAGGTTTCATTGCCCTCGTCCTGCATCCGGACCGCCGGTTCCATCATGCCGAAATAGTTGCCGATATGAGGAATGCCGGAAGGCTGTATTCCCGATAAAATTCGCATTTTTCCACCTTGATTTATTACATTCACCCGACCGGAACTCAAGTCCGGCATTCGGAGCGTCAATATTATTTCTTTCCCAGCAGCAGCAACAACAACAGCAGCAGGATAATCATGGCTTCCGCCACCAGCCCGCCGCACGTCCAGAAAATTATCCGCCGCATGGTCCGTTTGTATTCCGACTGCAACTGTTCCCGCTGCAACTGCAGATTGGCGGTGCGGTTTTCATCCACGATTACCTGATTTTCTTTCTCCAGTTCCAGATTCAACCGCAGTTCTTCCAAATCCTTGGACCGATTCTCGAACGCCGCCACGGCCGAAGCAAACTCATTCTGCTCTTCCTGCAACCGCCGCCGTTCCTCCAGCAGATTGCGTTTTTCCCGATCAATGGCCGCCATCTCCTCTTCGGTGGATGAAATCACCCGTGGCTCCAACTGGATCGAACTGGAAGAACCGCTCAGGAAGTCCACCATTTTGAGCGCGGTGCTGCTGGAGCCGCTGATCGGCCCGGTATGGGTGGAAGTGAACATTCCGACACTGACCGGCTGCGCCACTTTGAGCGCCCGTTTGGACTCGGTCATTTCATTCTCGCCCGATCCGTGTTCCCGCAACAGCGTGTCGGTGTCCGCCGCATCATATGTCACCGTATCTTCTTCATTGAAAATCCCCTGCGGATACATGACCCCATGGCATTGCGGGCACTCGCAGGTTTCCAGCGGCTGCTCGGAATTATAAACGGCACCGCAGTCGATACACTCCATACGGCAAGATCCGGCCACGGTTCCGGCCGCCGCTTCCCGAATCCCGGCATCGATCATATCTGCCAGCGATTCTTCGGGCGAAAGGGAAGACCGGTCTCCGGGAGGCACGGCTTCCGGCCCTTCGGAAGCGTGGCATTCCGCCGACGCGGCGTCCGGCATTCCGCCGCCGGCTTCCGGAGCGGATGCCGACGGCGTATCACCGTGTTCAGGTTGGGAGGGAACGGTCATTGCTTAACAATTTCCAACACACACATACTGCCGTTGATATCGAGCGACTCTCCCGTCGGATCGGCCGTCATATCCATAGCGACCGCCAACGTTTCATCACAAATATGCTGCCGGAAATTTTCCAGCACCGACCGCCGATCTTCGGGAACGCGGCAGCGGACGGCAATCCGGTCGGCAACATCCAAACCGCCATCTTTGCGCAGATTCTGAATCCGGCTGACAAATTCCCGGACAAATCCCTCGTCGATCAGCTCCCGATCCAACACCGTATCCAGCGCCAGGGTAATTCCGGCATCGGTCGCCACCGTCATGCCCGGTTTTTCCTGCCGCTGCACCACCAGGTCCACCGCCGTGATCGTGACGGTGGTGCCATCGGCCAGGGTCAGCGGAATGCCGGCGCCGTCCAGAACCGCCGCGATCTGATCTTCATTGAATCCGGCAATCATTCCGGCCGCTTCCTTCATCGCTTTGCCGAGCTTCGGCCCCAGCAGCTTGAAGTTGGCTTTGACACTGCGTTGCACCAACTTGGTCTCCAGGCGATCGAAAACAATATTTTTCACGTTGAGTTCTTCGGCAATAATATCGGCGGTTTCCTCCAACATCTGCCGAGCCGCCGCATCGGCCACCACAATGATCGCCCGCCGCAGCGGCTGCCGCGTCTTGAGCGCATGCTGCGTACGGAGAAAGCGCCCCAGCGACACCGCTTTCATGGTCAGTTCCATCTGGGTTTCCAACCGGGGATCGCGGCGGGAGTCGTCCGGAACCGGGAAGTCGCACAAATGGACCGATTCGGGCATATCCGGCGTCCGCAGATTGCGGTAGATCGCCTCGGTGGCAAACGGAATGAACGGCGCGGCCGTCCGGGCAAACGTCAGCAAGGCAAAATGCAGCGTCCGGTAGGCCTCGTTCTTGTCCGCATCGTTCTGACTCTTCCAGAACCGGCGCCGGCTCCGCCGGATGTACCAGTTGGTCAGATCGTCCACGAATTTTTCGAACCGGTTGGCCGCCTTCTGCAGATTATAACGGTCCATCTCGGTACGGATTTCCTCCACCATCTGGGTCATGGACGCCAGAATCCAGCGGTCCAGCGGATTGCCGGGAACAAACGGAGCCGCCGCGGTCGCGGGCGCCGGCGACCACTGGTCGAGATTGGCGTAGGTGACGAAAAAGCTGTACGCATTCCACATCGGCAACATTACAGTCCGCAACACTTCCCGAACCCCGGCCTCGGAAAATTTGAGGTCTTCGGCCCGGACCACCTGGGATCCCAACATGAACAGCCGCAACGCGTCGGCGCCGAAACTCTCGATGACCGACATGGGATCGGGGTAATTTTTCTTGCGCTTCGACATCTTCTGTCCGTCTTCGGCCAGAATCAATCCGTTGACCACCACATGCTGAAACGCCGGTTTGTCAAACAGCGCCGCCGCCAATACCGTCAAGGTATAGAACCAGCCGCGGGTCTGGTCCAGCCCTTCGGCGATAAAGTCGGCCGGAAAATTTTCTTCGAAATGCGCTTTATTCTCAAACGGATAATGGTGTTGGGCATAGGGCATCGAACCGCTTTCAAACCAGCAGTCGAGGACTTCCGGCACCCGCCGCAACGGCGATTTGCCGGACGGCGACGGAATTTCCAGCTCATCGACGAAGTGTTTATGGATATCGTCGATTTTCCGGCCGGTCAACTGTTCCAGTTCGGCCACCGAGCCGACGCAGATGAACTCGCCTTCGTCGTTGCGCCAAATCGGCAGCGGCGTTCCCCAGTAACGGTTGCGGCTGATGGCCCAGTCGCGGGCATTCTCCAGCCATTTGCCGAAACGACCGTCTTTCAGGTGCTCCGGCATCCAGGAGATGCGCCGGTTGGCCTCCAGCATTTTGTCCTTGATCCGGTCGATCCGGACGAACCAGGTGGACACCGCACGATAAATCAGCGGGGAATCGTCCCGCCAGCAGTGGGGATAATTATGGTTGATGACGCCGCGATGAACCAGTTTCCCTTCTTCCTTCAGCCGCCGGATGATCTCTTTGTCGGCGTCCTTGACATACATGCCGAAATAATCGGACACTTCCGCGGTGAAGCGGCATTCGGCGTCGATCGGACAGACTTCGGGAATCCCGTTGGCCCGTCCGGCCGCGTTGTCGTCTTCCCCGAAACCGGGAGCAATGTGTACGATCCCGGTCCCGTCCTCGGTGCTGACGAAATCGGCATTGATGATCCGAAACGCCCCATCTCCGGCCAGGTCGGCAAAATAGGGAAACAGCGGCCGGTATTGGCGACCGTTGAGTTCGCGACCCTTGAAGCGGGCGACAATTTCCGGTTTTTCTTTCTTATAATAGGCCGGCACCCGCGCCTCGGCCATGACGTAACAGGCATCACCATCCTTGATTTTCACATAATCGATATCCGGACCGGCCGCCAGCGCCATATTCGACGGCAGGGTCCAGGGGGTGGTCGTCCAGGCCAGGAACCAGGTACCCGGTTCGTCGACATCGGCGAAACGAATGGTAATGGCCGGATCGCTGACCTCCATATAGCCCTGGTTGGCTTCGAAATTGGACAACGGCGTGGAGCAGCGCGGACAATACGGCAGAATCTTATAACCTTCGTAAATCAGCTCCTGGTCCCACAATTGTTTGAAGACCCACCAGATCGATTCCATGTAATCGCGGTCCATAGTCCGGTAACCGCGTCGGAAATCGACCCAGCGTCCCATCCGGGTGACCTCCTGTTCCCATTCGGCCGTATAGCGCAGGACAATGTTGCGGCAGGACTCGTTGAATTTGCCGATGCCGTAACTTTCGATCTCTTTCTTGCCGGACAGCTTGAGTTCTTTCTCCATCTCGTATTCCACCGGCAGGCCATGACAGTCCCAGCCGAAAACCCGGTCGCAGTACTTTCCGCGCATGGTCTGGTAACGCGGCACCACGTCTTTAATGGTTCCGGCCAGCAGGTGGCCGTAATGCGGCAATCCGGTAGCAAACGGGGGGCCGTCGTAAAAAACGAACTCATCCGCGCCCCGACGGTTTTCCAGCGACTGGGCAAAGATATTGTTTTTTTGCCAGAATGCCAGGACTTCTTCCTCCTGACGGGAAAAATCAGGTTGGTTATTGACAGGCTTAAACATTTTTCACTGCAATCCATTCTTTTATCATTATCGTCATCGCATCGCAAAATTCATGGTCAAACAAAAAAAAATCGCCCGGAGCCGTCATGGTTCCGGGATCGAGCGGCCGCCGCGAGCAGGAAATCATTGCAACAGCAGACATTCCGCAATATTTTCGTAACGCACTCGAATCGTGCGGATTTTGCCGTCCGCCGCCCGGGTTTCGAACACCACCACTTCATCCATGGCATCGACAATGCGTTCCGCGTCCAGCACCCGGTCATCGACCGTGGTAACCCGAAACGGCCCGGCGGAGGAACCATCGGGATTCAGCATCAGGGATTTGAAATGAATCATCGTCATTTTCTGTTCGCTGCCGGCGCCGAAAAACCGGGGCTCTTCCTGCGGTTTTTCCTGGTGCAGGGGCGCATCGGTCGGCACATATTCCCGCCCGGATTTCTCGAAAAACTTGGCGGTCACCTCATGACTGATATTGAGACGCTTCATATTTTCCCGTTCTTTTTTATTTGCGGTCTCATTCACCCGGATATTCTTCAGTTGCGACGCCACCACCGGATAAAGCACCGGCAAGACCAAACCGCCGAAGAAGTGCCCCACCCGGGACCGACCTTTGATTTCGGTAAAGGTGGCGGACAGAAAACCACTGGCCAGATACAGTCCCCACAGCAGCGGCACCAGGATCAAAAACCAGACTCCGGGCATAATATCGGCATTCCCGATCAGATAAGACCATTGCCGAATCAGCAGCAACAACTCTTTTGTCGCCAACAGCAAGGATTCATAAAAACTCACCAGCGGAGCCAATAATTGCATTTCATTCTCCCGGATTTATCCGTTAATTTTTTCTAATTCCATCGCGGCGTAATATACATCGTTCCGACATTTTTTAAAATTCAAACCGGTCGCAACGACAATTATTTTAACTATTTTTCTCCCCGCCATCGATTATCGGATTGAAAAAGAACCATTGGCGGGCTATCTTTTTTTTACTGTCACTTCTTTAATTTGCCCCGGGAAGGGCAGGTTTGCGCCCGGAACAATGATTCCCGCAATCCGGCGTCAGCCTGAAATACAAACATTATATTAGGAGTTTCGAATAATGAAAAATCGATTTACCAAGTATGTCGATAAAAATTCCGTCGTGCATCTCAAAGGCAAAGACAAGCGTGAAGTGCTGGAAGAAGTAATTTTTCTGGCCGCCGACCGCTCCAGCATCAGCATCGACCGGATCCGCGAACTGACCTGGAAACGGGAAAAAATGATGACCACCGGCGTCGGATTCGGCCTCGCCCTCCCCCATATCCGCCTGGAAGAAATTCCGCATCCGGTCATTATCTGCGGCCTCTGTGAAAATCCCATTATCGATTACGGCTCCCAGGACGAAAAACCTGTTCGCGTCATTCTTTACATCATGGCTCCCTCCGGCAACCAGGAATCTTATCTTGAACTGCTCGGCAGCGTCTCCGCCAAAATGCGCGATGAAGAAATCATCAATGAAATCGTCGCCAACTTCGACAAGCCGTCCAATGTGCTGAAGGTGCTCAAGCGCCGCCGCAAGGATGAACCGGAAGACGAAGAAGAATAGTTCCCGGTAATATACCGGCGATTACCAAAGCAAGCCTCAAACCACGGTTTCAGACCAACGGTTTGAGGTTTTTTATTTCTCCCCGGCGGCATCACCCCGGAAATCATTTTGGCCCCCCCAGCCATTCCTCTTCCGTTTTTCCTCCGGCCGGAAGCGGTAACAGCGATTTCATATCCAAAGACTTCGACAGCAAATCCGACACCGGCAAATCAGCGTCCGACAATGCCGTCCCATCGGCAACCGGCATCTGCCGCTCCGACGCCTCCGCCTCCATGACGTAGCGAAACCCGACATCATTGAGATACATGATTTCAAAGGAATTACGCCAGCAGTAAAGGAAGTCCGGACCGGTAAAACGGCTGGCGCCCTTGATCAACGGCAGCATCCCCGATTTTGAACTGTCGGCCGTAAACTCCCGGACATTGCCTTCCATATCGCAAACCCCGTAAAGGGAAAAGTCGGCCGGGAAACTGCCCGGCGGCGCCCCGACCGGATAACGCGCCAGCAAGGCGCTGTCGGACGCGCCGTTCAACGCCGCATCGTAAATAATATGATTTCCCCAGACGAACGAACGGCCGTCCGGGCCGCGGGCCGCCTTTTCCCATTCCGGCACCGTCGGCAACCGGTACCGGGCGCCGGTCATGCGACTGCGCCAGCGGCAAAACGCCTCCGCGGCCTCACGGGTAATCCCCACCACCGGCAGTTTTTCCGTATAGGGCGGCAGGATGCCGCCGTCATCCTCCAAGAGATTGACGGAGGTACGGTCGGGCGCCAGCCGGCGGCCGCGGTAAAGCTCCCGTTCCTTGCCGCTCAGAGTCCGCCAGAATTCCAGATATTCGCGAAACGTCACCTCGTATTTCTTGATGTAAAAAGCATCGAGCGACACCTCGGAACCGGAACCGGCCGCGGCCGCGGCCTCATTGTTGCCGCAGATGAACTTGCCTCCGGCCACAAAAATCATTCCGCCGGGAATGGTTTTCGGCACCCGCAACCAGGTTCTCAGATTGGTTCCGCCCTCCAGCATCAGGGGATAGCGCACCAG
>JAQUZV010000353.1 GCA_028691155.1 Victivallales bacterium | reverse complement strand
GTGCGGGCGTTGGCAAAATTCAAAGGATGGCAACTGGATGACGCCATGCCGGATCGAATCCTGAACCTGATGAAAGAAGAGTTGCGGGCCGGTCGGACGATGACCATAATGCTGCGACATGGCCCCGGTATGTCCGGCATTGAAATCGTTTGCCGAGGAGGCGCGGATATCGTGCATTCGCTGCCGGAGGGCTGCGGCCTGGTTACGGTTTGCCGCAGTGATGGTTTTTATATCCAGGAATATGTGCCGTTGAGGGCCGAAAAGGAAAAGAAGGTCGAGATCGACCAGGTGATGGATGAGGACGCGTCACCGTTGTCGTCTGGCGATTCAGATGAATTGGAAGAGAGCAAAAGAAAAGCGAAAGAATTTTGCCGACAGTTTCAAGAGTTGTTTCTGGAACGGGGCAATGCGTTGATGGAAAGAACGTTGTGGTTTGACAGCAGTTTACCGGGGTCTGTGGCCGACCCGCAGTAAGGCAAGCTTTGCCGTCGGCGTGCGGCGGCGGCTCGGGGAGGAATTTGAGATTGTCGTCGATTATTTTTTTTGTTGACAATGAGGTTTGCAATTCATAATCGGCCATGCTATATCATAAATATTCTGATCGTTTTCATCAATATACCGCTGGGGGGTAGGAATATGAAATTAGGATCGATGGGGGTGTTGCTGGGTTGCCTGTCGGGGATATTATGGCCGACATTCGGTACGGCGGGGGAGAATAATCCGGTCGCCGCTTCGCCGCAAAGCAAATATCGGGCCGGGTTTGAAAAATTATTCCAACTGGGTTTGCCACGGATCCCGGCCGGCTACCGACCGGCACTGGTTTATGTGCCCGGATATGCTTCCCCTGATTTTTGCCCGATCAGTTGGATCAAGGAAAACCCGTCGGAACATGTGGTCGATTGTTTTTTGTGGGGCCTGATAAAATGTCGTGTTTTCCGGCCGAATCATGGGGGGGAAACGGCGAAAAAGATAGCTTCGCTTTCCTCCTTGCGGCAAACCGTCGATTTACCGTTGCCGTTTTATAACGGGATGTTGTGGGGCTATTGGGAACTGCTTGATACCGATGAAGTGTCGGAAAAAATTGCGGAACTGGGTGAAAAACAGTCGCAACGTAATTATCGGAATGATCCTGACTTCGAGTCCATGTTGCTGATACAGGCGGCGCAGCTTTACGCCACGGGGGCGGAACCGGCGGCCGATGCTCTTGCCGCCAGAGTTCTTACCGGTCATGATTCCAGGATGGTGTTGACGGCGGCGTTGAATCTGATGGCTTGTGGTCGTTATGAGGAGATTTTTATGGATTTTCTCCGGGACGGCGATTGGCGGCGGTATGGTGACGGGCTGGACAAAATGTTGGCGCAGTATGGTCGGTATTGGTCCAATGCGGTGAGCGGCAAGATATTGCAGGGGTTGCTCCATGACCGGATCGCCGGTCGGGTGGCGCCGTTGCCGACCCGGCCTTTTCCCCTGACGCCGCCGGATCAGGAGGCGGCGCGGCAGTTGGTCGGTCTGGATGAATCGGGTTTGGAGGCCTGGTGGCAGGCGGGGGCCGGCATCTGGCTGTTGACGCCGCCGGAGCGGTTGCCGGCCGAAAATCCGGTCTCGACCATTACCAGCCGCGGCATAGCCGCTTTGCCGTTGCTGATCGATATGCTGAACGATACGGTGTTGTTGCCGCTGCCGCGAGGGGAGGGCAATGCTTATTATAACGATGATAGCGACAAGGTTGTCGGGCGCATCGATACGAACCGGGAGCGGAAGAAGATCAAAGCGCCGTTGACGCGGGGTGAACTGGCGGCGATTCTGCTGCAGATGGTGATCGTGCCGGAAAATAACGACATGGATATGACCTGGAACACCGTCGACGTCGGAAAGATGGCGGAGCAGGCCCGGGCATTCTATCGTGAGGCAAAAGAGCTCAATCCGGATCAACTGCGGAAGCTGTATCTGAAGCGCGGCACTGCGGAACAGAAAAAAGCGGTGCTGCAACAACTGGGGCATAATATCGATGATGCTACGGCGGCCATGGTGGAAGATATTTTGTCCGATGATGATTTTATTCGTCGTTGTCCGCAGCTTATACGCCATTATCTTGCCGTTCGCCCCGACCGGGCTCCGGCGTTTATCGCCCGGTTGCGGCAGAAGATGGTTTCCGGCCGGGAAGAATATTTCCGTGGCGTCATGTCGAGCAAAATGCCGGAAGACCGTAAAAAAAGATTCATTGCCGTGGTGAAAAATCGCTCCGAATTAAAGTTTAAATTAATAACCGGAACCATGAAAAAGATGACGCCCCAAGCATTTTTCCGACAGGTTTTGGCGAATGAGGAACCCGGTACTTATGACTTGTTGGCGGAGGCTGTCGACCTTCGGAATGCAGCGGCGTTTTTCCGGCAGGGGGTGGCGGCGGTTGCCGCCGCAAAAAATCTGGAGCAGAAACATTTAATTTTGAATTTGATTGGTTATGGCATCTCCAATTCAAAACCGGACAACGACGGAAAAGAAAGCAATAACGATAAAAAAACTTCGGGTCCGGACCACGCTTTGGATTTCGAGCAATGCCGGATATTGCTGGTACAACTCG
>JAQUZV010000043.1 GCA_028691155.1 Victivallales bacterium | reverse complement strand
GGCCAGTGATAAAGCGTCAAATTGCTCAGGTCATGATAGTCCTGCCCCCGAAACGTCAACATCGAATACTTCAACACCGCCGCCGCCCCAAATGCCACCCCGCTCCAGCGATTCCGCCAGGTCAACGCCAGCAGGAGACCCCAAAGGCACCAGATGGAACTCTGCCCGTGCCGGAGCCCCATCAACAGCGGAGACGAATGCAGATAAAGCAACCAGCCCAGAAAATAAACCGCCGTCCGCAACGTGGGGGCGCGAAACGATACCCGTCGCGCCAGTCCGGTCACCCGCATAAAATACCAGTACGAGGCAATCGTTGCCGCCGCGCTGCTCCAGAAGTAGATAAATTTGGCCACCCCGATATCGATCCAGGAAAAAGGCAGGTACAAAATCAAAATGCCGGGAAAGACAATCTGTGGACTCGGCCAGTGATAAAGCGTCAAATTGCTCAGGTCATGATAGTCCTGCCCCCGAAACGTCACCTGGGCACAATCGACGAAACAGAGAAAATCCACCTGAATATTGCCGCGGAACGATGCCGCCAGCCGCAATAACGTCACCAGCGCCAAAACCGCCACCCCGCCGTAGAACCACGGTCGCGGCCAAACCGTCTCCTGCCAACGCGCCCGCCGCATGCGCAATCCGCCGTCATTATTCCGTTCCGTCATGTTCCCGTTCTCCCGCCGTTATCCGCACCTCGCCCCGATCTTTACGTTCATCCGTCAGGGTAAAAACCGGTTCCCCCGCTCCCGGACGCCAATAACAATACCCGGCAAAAATCGTCAGCGCCAACATCATCATCGCCGGCAGCGGCACCATTTCCGTGGCATCCCCCATAAACCGGCACATGATGAAGACCCGGTCCAGCGGCAACCGGTGCCCCAGAAAATCGCCGACCCACAGGATCAACGTGAAGGGTACCAGAAAAAATCCCAAAAAGCAGGTGCCGACCGCCAACCGGTACCACTGCCGCTGCCGCAGAAAAACCACCATGCATCCTTCCAGCAGCAGAATGACAATCACCATATCGTAGATCCGGTGATATGATATCTCCATCGTCAGACAAAATGCCAGCAGCAGCAGGTACAGACCGAAACCGCGTCGGCGATGCTCCCGAACCAGCAGCGCCAGCAGCACCACACCGCAAGCCGCTTTGCCGATCATGTTCAATACGTTCCAGCGGAAAAACTCCAACTGCAGCATATGGTACCCGGAAGCAAGGAAAGAATTGCCGCCGCCACGAACAACTTCGGAGGTCAGCATATCGAGATAGTGGCGATAAAAATCGACCAGATCGAATCCCAATACCGCCGGATACAGCGAAATCAAAACAAACACCAGAAATCCCAGCAGGCATAGAACTGAATACCTGTTCACCCATAACAGCAGCGCCAACACCGGCACCATCGAATACTTCAGCAGCGCCGTCAGCCCGAACAGCAGCGGCCGCAGACGCGTCGGCTGAAACAGCACCAGCAGAACCCCCCACATGCACCAGACGGCGCTCTGGCCATGCCGCAAACAGGTCAACACCGGAGAAGAGTTGAGCAACACCAGCAACCCGCCCCAATATATCCAGGCATAAGCATCGGGACAACGCCAGTCGACCCGGCGCTCCGGACAGAGAACCCGCATAAAATACCAGTATGCCCCGATCAGCCCCAAAACCTGCAGCACGTAATAAATCGACTGCGAAACGGAAATCGGCAGCCAGGAAAACGGCAGATAAAACGGCATCATTCCGGGAAAAACTATTTGCGGCGTATCCCAGGGATAAAGCGTCAGAGTGGACAAATCCTGATAATCCAGCCCCCGGAAGGTGACCTGGGCACAATCCACAAAACACCGGAAATCAATCTGCGGATTATTGAGGAACGAAGTAACCACCCGCCACGACGTCACCCCGGCCATAATCATAATAAAGCCGTAAAATACAAACCTCCGCCATCGGGGCCGCAACAAAATATCACCACCAAACCGGCACCGGGTCTCCCCGTTGCCGTCCGCCGTCTCCCTCATGTTTTCTACCTTTGCTTATTAATCTCTGTCGATACTTTTGCTTCTCGGGAGGAACGAACCCGGTCGATCCGCTCCGTCATCAGCCGGAAATAATCGCCGACCCATTGCGGCGGTATCTCCGGTTCCGCCGTGGAAAGACAAGCCGCATAGGAATCACGATCCTCCGGCGCAAACCCGTGCATTCCCGGCAACGCTTTCAATCCCATATTCGACGGCGCAATCTGAACCCCGGGCGGCAACAGCAGAATCTCTTCCCCATACATATGGTCGGCAAAATCGATACCGTAGTGCTTTTTCTCCGCCGCGGAGAGTATTCTGCCGCCCGGCACTTCCTCCAGAAGGGGAAAAATACGTTCCCGGCCTTCCGGACGCAGAAACCAGAACCGGGCCATGGTGGCATCGTACACCGCCACATAGTCCACCCCGTAACGCAGGCCCAGGGCATCGATCCGGCCTTTCAGGTCGACCGTTCCGGTCAGCGGGGTCATGCCGTGATCGGAAATCACCGTAAAGGAAAACTGGTCATAATGCTGTTTCATCCGGGCCATCAAACCGCGAATATGCTCGGCGTACCAGTCCAGTTTCCGCTGAATTATCTCCGGCTCCCGAACATGCATGTGCAGCAAACCGTCGAGCGCGGCGGTATAGAGAAACGCAAACCGGATTTGCCCTTCGTCCAACAACGCCCCCAACCGGGCAATGTTCTCCTCTTCGCTGAGCCGCCAGTTGGAAATATGACCGGGAACTCCGGCCTGCTGCAACACATCGGCCAAATTGGCAACCGGAGCCAGCCCGCGGGGCACAAAAATATCGTTTTTCTCAATATAGTCCAGAAACGGCAGCCAGTTGTAAGGCATCGAATACATCTCGAAGTAACCGGTGAAACCGTAATAGCGCGCCAGAATTTTCGACAGCAGATGACGCACCCGCCACCGGTCGAAAATCCGCGACGGCAGGTATTTCAACGGCAGATACTTGAAGATCTTGAACGGAGACTTCTCCGGAGCATAGTAATAAAAGCTCAGATGCTTGTGCTCCTGCGGCGGACGGCCGGAAAGAATGGTGGGAATCGCCGTGGAAGAGTACCCGAACTGCATTCGAACCGAATACCGGTAGGGCAATTCCTGTTCCAGAAAAGAATGCCGTTGCAGAATTTCCCATCCCAGCGCATCAATGAACATAAAAACATCAATGGTTTTGCTCATATCTCCTTGCCCCAGTTTTCCGGGATCATTTCCGGGCCACGTCTTTTATTTCGGCACCGTTCATTTCGAATCGGCCGCCGTTCCTTCCTTCTTGTTTTCTTCCCCTTTATCCCCGACAACACTTGCCGCTTTTGCGGTCACGGCCCCTTTCACGACGGGAGCGGCACCCAATTTTACTTCCTCCGTTTTCGCCGCCGCGCCGGAGCCATCTTTTCCTTTGACCGCCCTTTGGTGACCATCCCCGGCGGCGACGCTCTTGCCGGAAAGTTTTCCGGCCGTCGGCACGACCCCGCACAACGCCAGGTACTTGGCGATGCCGGGCCGATCATAAAGCAGGGCATAGTCAAGGGAATTGCGCTCCATATCGTCCCGCGCATTCAAATCGGCGCCGCGCTCTATCAGCATTTTTACCAGCGTAATACTGTCGCGCATCACGGCGAACATCAACGGGGAACGTTTATGAAAATCCAGATGGTTGACGTCGCTGCCCGCTTCGAGCAGCAATTTCGCCGTGGTCCAGTCTTCATAATAAATGGCATAAATCAATGCCGTCCAATTGTCGCGCTGATCGGTGTAGTTGAGGGGAGCCCCTTTATGGATCAACACTTCGGCCGTATTTTCATCCTGAACAAACAACGCCTGGAAAAGTGCTTCGCCCTGACCGTAGCGGTCTTCTTTACCCAGATTATATTGCGGCGTCGAACACGAACACAACCCCAGCGACAACACGACAACCACGGCAAGCAACGTCCATCCATGCCAGTTTTTCATATCCAGATTTCCCTTCCTTGGGGGCGCCGAAACTTTCCGGCGATGAAATGTTCTTTCCTCGCCCCGCCCCGTTACGATCATTCCACGGCGTTGTCAACGCTTCGTATCCCGATAATCATGCCGGCGCCATCAAACTAAATATTTACGCCATTATTACTATAACATACCCCGTATCAAGCAGTGAAGCAATAGTGAAAGAACAATAATCCGCCGATAATCCCTCTCTTTTCCCCTTATTTCCGGCGGAATCCACTAGGCGGCACGACCGTATCCGCCAGGCGGCGGAATCAGTTGAACAGATATTCCAAGTCTTCGAGACTGAGCCGGTCCAGCGCGGCATCCTGATTTTCAATCAGGTTATGAAAGATTTCCGCCTTGCGCTGCTGCAAATCGAGGATCCGTTCTTCCACCGAATCCTTGACCACCAGTTTCATGCTGGTAACCGGACGGGTCTGACCGATCCGGTGCGTCCGGTCGGTGGCCTGCGCCTCGGCGGCCGGATTCCACCACGGGTCGAAAATAATTACCGTATCGGCGGAAGTCAGGTTCAAACCGGTGCCTCCCGCCTTCAGACTGAGCAGAAAAATAGGAATGCCCGGTGAATTGTTGAAATTATCCACCCGTTCCTGACGATTTTTGGTGGCGCCGTCCAGATATTCATAGGCGATATTTTCTTCATCCAGCCACTGCCGAATCAACTGCAACAAGGAAGTGAACTGACTGAACAACAACATCTTGTGTCCTGAATCGATATTTTCCAGCACCAGTTCCTTCATCAGCTCCATCTTGGCCGAATCGCAACTCGCCCCGGAACGCAGTTCCGCCGGCAGCAGCGCCGGATGGCAACAGACCTGGCGCAATCGCATCAGGATGGTCAGAATCTCCAACCGGGCGCCGGGCCCCTTCTTGACCAGACGCTGGAATTCCGTACGCGCCAGCGCCGCAATATTCTGGTAAAGCCGACGCTGATCCCGGTCGAACTCGCAATAGAGCACCTGTTCCTGTTTGGGCGGCAGTTCGGCACAAACTTCATTCTTCTTCCGGCGCAGGATAAAGGGAGCAACCCGGGCCGCCAGATTCTTCTGTTTTTCCGGCGCCGCGGCAATGTCTTCGTAATATTTGCGGAAACTGTTGAAAGATCCCAGCATGTCGGGATGCAGGAAGTCGAAAATGCTCCACAGGTCTTCAGGACTGTTTTCCAGCGGCGTCCCGGTCAGGACCAGCCGGTGCGCGGCATCGACCGATTTGCAGATCTTGGCATTGGCGGTGGACGGATTCTTGATATGTTGGGCTTCGTCGAGAATCATATAGGAAAAACTCTGCTGGGCCAGATGCTCGTAATCGCGTTTGATAATGGCATAGGAAGTGATGACCAGATTGAAATCGCGACTGTGCGCCCAGGCATCGGCCCGATTGCTCCCGGTAATCACACTGACCTTGAAATCGGGAACAAACTTGGCCGCCTCCCGTTGCCAGTTGTCAACCAGACTGGTCGGACAGACCACCAGCGCCGGCAGCGAATCGAGGTTCAGCCGCGACGCCGGAACCGCCAGCGCCTGCAACGTTTTCCCCAACCCCATTTCATCGGCCAGAATAACGTTGAACCCGCGATCGGTCATGTTGCGCATCCAGTCGATGCCGCATTTCTGATAATCGCGCAATGTCGCCTGAAGCGGAAAAAGTTTGCCGTCGGGCGGCAGCATATCCCATCTTTCCGGATGCAGCAGCAACTCGTTGAAAGCATAGAATTCCGGCGGAACGGCGCCGGGCAGCTCTTCCGCCGCCGCATTCCAGAACGGCACCGCGTTGCGCGGGAGCTGAAGCAGATACGACTCGCCCCGCACCGCCTGGACCATGGCGCCGACAGACGACATAAACCGCGCCAGCGCCGCACCGATTCGAAAAATCTTACCGGCATACTGCCAATAGCTCTGACGGTTTTTGACCGCCTGCGCGATCTCTTTCCAGTAAAAACGGGCGCGATCGCCCTGCAATTCATATTCCAGATGATAATTTTTGGGATTGGCCTTGTCGACCCGGCAACGCAACGTGATCTCCGGCACACCGCGTCCTCCCGCACTGAGGACCGCCAGTTGCCGCGACAAATAAAAGCGCCGTCCCGACTTGTTCCACTCGGGAATCAGCCGGTCGCAGAAAATACCGATCGCCTCGACGTCGTCAAGAGTAAACACCGGCTCGCCGACCGGCGGCTTGATCCGGAGAAAACCGAATTGCCGCAATTCATCGACCGCCTGTGTTTCCGCCTCGACATCGCGGCGGAAGACCCAACGTCCGTCCCGACCGAACGCCGAAGCATCCGGCGGATAGAGGCTGCCGTCGTAATCGAACCCCAACTGCAATTCCAGGCAGCCGTCCTGACGCAGCAGCGCCCGGTAAAGAATGTTGCATTTTTTCTTTTCCAGCGCCCCGTTTTCATAACGCATCAGCCGTACCGGCAACGGCTGTTCGCCGATAATCGCCTTCGCCGCTTCGGCATCGCATTCCTGTTCGGACGTGCGCAGGAAACTGCGCAGCCAGGCCACATCCACCGTGGCCGGCACCCACCAGTATTCGCCGTCGACACCGACCCAGCAGCCGCACCGCCCGGTAACCACTTTCGCGCCATGCAGCGGCAGCAGGGAACCGTTGATCACGATCGACGACCGCAGTCGGCACCCATGCGGCGTGGGCTCGTAAAGCATTACCGGCTCGGCATTGCTGCGATGAACGATCACCCGACGCCCGTCTTTGGTAAAATTGTCGCAGCCGGACAGGCAGTGGAAAAATTCCGCCGTCTGTTCGGCATCGAGAACCAATCGGGAACCGTCGGGATTGGCATTGATGGATAAAAAGCGGATAATCTGGCGATCCTGCTGCGAAAACTGGGAAATTTTCAAACTGGTGGTCAGTGTTTTGCCGAAATGGAGTTGGCGCAGATTATTGAGGTTGCCCATATATTCTTTGCTGCCGATAACCAGTTTGACGCGCAACACGGCATTCTCAAATTTGCTGGGCACATGAGGAAACGCCGATTCGGCATAAATATGCAGTTCGGCCTCCGGCGCGGCCCCTGATTGTTCGACCAGATCGGTAAAGGCTTCATATTTCAGTCCGCGATACCGCGCCGGTTCCTCGCCAGCCCCGGGTTTCGCCGTACTGAAACGGGAAAAATGCAGAATTGTCGCCACCGCATGTTCGCAGATCGTCGCACCGCAATCGCCGCAACTGCAGACTCCGGTATTGTCGGCGCCGTTGACCTCGACGGTGACGATTTCCCCTTTCCGGCTCCGAAAAACCGCGTTGAACCGGCCTTTGGCATTGCGGAAGGCGCAAACCAACGCCCCGGTCTTCAGCAGTTGCTTGCCTTTCTTGAAATTATCTTCTCCCGCACTGCGGATAAGCCTGCTTTCAAAGCTTTCGCCCATAATTATTCTTGTCTCTTTTTCCGTGTTCTTTCCGTCATTTACGACAACAGAATTTTTAAACTAGCATCATTTCAATGATTGTAAAAGGTGGATCGACAAGAAAAAAACACTTTTTTATTACCGATCCGAAACGATTATTTCTTAAAGTGCATTGATTTTTTGCCACGTCGGGTTATGTTAACTGTTTCGGTATTAAAATACGAAACTCTCGTAGTATCATAACTGTCGCCGATATCATCTCGGCGGAAAAGGAGAATAAAATGGTTAAGCTGCTGCACGACAACGATGCCGATCTCGGCATCATGCAGGGAAAAACAGTCGCCGTCATCGGGTTCGGCAGTCAGGGCCGGAATCAGGCCTTGAGCATGCGGGACTCGGGGGTCAATGTTATTATCGGTCTCCGCCCGGGCAAATCATGGGACAAGGCCGTCGCCGACGGATTTCAGGTTATGAGCGTTTCCGACGCGGCGGAAAAAGCCGACGTCATCCACATCCTGCTGCCGGATGAAAAGCACAAGCAGGTTTATAACGAAAGCATCAAGCAGCACATGAAAGCAGGCAAAGTGCTGTCCTGCTCCCATGGCTTCAGCATTATTTTCAACCTGATCCAGGCTCCGGCCGACGTCGACGTGATCATGATTGCCCCGAAAGGTCCGGGTACGGAAGTACGCAAGGCTTTCCTGGAAGGCTTCGGCTGCCCCGGTCTGGTCGCCGTGCAGCAGAATGCTTCCGGCAAGGCGCTCGAAATTGCGTTGGCAATTGCCAAGGCCGAAGGTTTGACCCGCGCCGGCGTCCTCGAATGCACTTTCGCTCAGGAAACCTATGAAGACCTCTTTGGCGAACAGAACGTGCTCTGCGGTGGTCTGGTCGACCTGATGAAATATGGTTTCGAAGTACTGGTCGAAGCCGGGTATCCGCCCGAAATGGCCTATTTCGAATGCGTCCACGAAGTCAAGTTGATCGTCGACCTGATCTTCGAAGGCGGCATCCAGCGCATGAACGCGGTTATCTCCAACACCGCGGAATGGGGCGAATACGTCAACGGCCCGAGAATCATTACTCCGGACCTCAAGGAAAGAATGAAAGAATCCCTGAAGGACATCGAATCCGGCAAGTTTGCCAAGGAATGGATGGCCGAAGCCGAAAGCGGCTGCAAGAATCTGTTGGCCAAACGCGAAGCGCTCGGCAAACACGAAGTCGAAATCGTCGGCAAGAAAATCCGTTCGCTGTTCGAAAGAAAGTAACGGAAGCCATGCCGTTGGGAACCCATGGTTCCCATATGAAGAGCCGTGTCCCTATCGGACGCGGCTTTTTTTTCGCCCCACCGCTCAACCGTAGAGTTTTTTATGCCCGACCAGATCAGAATCGGAATTACCGGAGCCACCGGATTCATCGGACGCAACCTGCAACAGGAGGCCGCAACCCGACCGGAACTGCTCACGATCGCCTGTCCCCGGGAAGCTTTCGAACACCCGGCGCAGTTGCAGCGGTTTGTCGCCTCCTGCGACGCCGTCGTCCATCTGGCGGCCGTCAGCCGCCATGCCGACGGAACCCACCTTTACAACGTCAACATGAATCTGGTCCGCAACCTGATTGCGGCCATGACCGCGACCGCGGCAACCCCGCATGTGTTGTTCGCCTCAACCACCCACGAAGCCAGGGACACCCCCTATCACGCCTCGAAGCGCGACGGTCGCCGGTTGCTTGACGCCTGGGCGGAAGAAAACGGCGGACGCCACACCACCTTGCTGCTGCCCAACGCCTTCGGACCTTACGGCAAACCGTTCTACAACTCGGTGACAGCCACCTTCTGCCGTCAACTGGCGGACGGTGAAACCCCGCAAATCCTGACCGACGCCCCGGTGCGGCTGATCTATATTCGGGAACTGTGCCGGGCGATCATCGGGGTGATAGTCGGGGCTATTGCCACCACCGGCAACGTCTATTCCCCGTCGCACCGCTATGAGGTAAAAGTATCCGAACTGCTCGCCAGGCTGCAAAAGCTCGCCGCCGGCGGAAAGCCAGACACCGAGGTACCGCTGGAAAAAGATTTGGCGGCAACCCTGGCATTTTATCGCCACCATTAAAAAAATTCCAATAATTTTTTGCGGCCCTCTTGCTTCTTAGTGTACTATGACATATAATACACCATATACAGTTGTGATTAAGTTGGGGAAGAATACAGATGATCCCGTTCAGCATCGATTTAAAACCCGGCAGTCCGTTTTGCGACCAACTCGCTTATGCCGTAAAAAAAGCCATTGTTTCGGGCCAGTTGCAAACGGGAGACCGACTGCCGTCGGTACGGGTTCTGGCGCAGGAATTGAAAATCAATCCCAACACGGTGCAGAAGGCGATTTCCCGTCTGACCGCCGAAGGCTTGCTGGAGATTCAGCCCGGCATCGGTTGTTCGATCGCCAATCGCCCCCGGAAAGCGGAAGCGAAAGCCTGCGCGGTTTTACTGCATCAGGAGATGGAACGCCTGGTCGTCGAGGCCCGACGTCTCAACCTGAGTAAAGAAGAAGTGGAAAAAGCATTGACGGAACACTGGAATCGTATTTCGGGGCAAAATTAATTACAGGGGAACGGAGCGATGGATATTAATACCATTGTTACACATGACCTCACCAAAAAATTCGGTCGGCAGACGGCAGTCGATCATCTGACGTTGACCATACCGGAGCACGGCATTTTCGCGTTTCTGGGTCCGAACGGGGCCGGAAAAACAACCACGATCAAAATGCTGATGAATTTGATTGTACCAACCTCGGGGACCTCATCCCTGCTCGGGGTCGATTCGCAACATCTCGATCCGACCACCCTGCGCCGCATCGGTTATGTTTCGGAGAACCAGCGACTGCCGGAATGGATGAGTGTCGCCGGCTTTCTTGCTTATTGCAAAACCATGTATCCGGACTGGGATGACGGTTTCTGCGCCCGGCTGCTCAAACAATTCGACCTGCCCCTGCATCAGCAACTGAAACATCTTTCCCGCGGCATGAAAGTCAAAGCAGCGTTGCTCTCTTCGCTGGCTTATCACCCCAGTCTGCTGTTGCTGGACGAACCGTTCACCGGTCTCGATCCGCTGGTCCGGGATGAATTCATCCGAGGCATTCTCGACCTCACCGAAGCTGGAGAATGGAGTATTTTTATTTCCTCCCACGACCTCAATGAAGTGGAACAGCTCGCCGACAGCGTCGGTTTCATCGATCAGGGAAAATTACAGTTGAGCGAAAGTCTGGAGTCGCTTCAGGGAAGATGCCGGATGCTGGAACTGAATTTGCCGGCACCGTCGGCCACGTTGCCGCCGCATTTGCCGGAACACTGGCGGCTTCCGGCAAATCAGGGACGCCGGGTCAGTATTTTCGAAACGTGTTACCATGAAGGAGAAACCGAATCAATGGCACGAACATTTTTCCCCGCTGCCGAAGTCACCGCCGCGACCATGACCTTACGCGAAATTTTCGTGGCCCTGGCCCAAAGTTATGGCCACCGCCTGGAGGAATAATCATGCAACTGCTCATCAGCCAAGAATGGAAAGATTTTCGTTATTGTCGGGTTCCGCTGCTCATCTTCTGGCTTCTACTCGTAACAGAACTCCTCTCCGGCCTCAGCATGAATACCGGTATGTTGGCTACCTTTATATCTGCCGCCAGCGTTTTGTTGCAGCAACTGCTGCTGCTGGTTCTGATCCCCATGCTGATCCAGTCCGATCCGCCGGTGGGCGACACGGCATTCTGGTTGACCCGCCCCATCACCCCGTGCCGGTTGTTCGCGGCCAAAGCCGCTTTTCTGGTCATCGCGGTTATCCTGCCGCAAATCGCCACAGAGCTGCTGATCCTCGCCGCCAACGGCATCGGCGTCAGATATCTACTGCTGGCCATACCGGAGATACTGCTGGACAGCGGGGCATTTATCGTAGCGGTAGCCACGGTCGCCGCCCTCACCCGCAATTTTGCGCGCTATGCGCTGGCGGGGGTACTGGTATTCATCGTCATGGCGGTTATTCTGCCGCTCTTCGGCTGCCTGATCGCCCCGCTCTTACCCACCTCTTGCGCGGCCCGGGGCATGTTGTCGTTCGAACCGGTCAAACTCAGCCTGATCGCATCCAAGAATATTCTGGCCACAATCCTGTTGATCGTCGGGGGAATAGACATCATGCAGCGCCAATATCGGACGCGTCAAACCAAACGTTCTTTCCGTTCGGCCCTGGTTCTGATCTTACTCATTTTCATAACAAAGATGTTATGGCCCTGGGACTTCATGGCGGGACAAC
>JAQUZV010000042.1 GCA_028691155.1 Victivallales bacterium | reverse complement strand
GCCACGAACCATGCCGATCTCCCGCAACAACCGTTCGCTGTAGTCGAAAATAAAGGCCCGGGCGGGATATTCGCGATACTCCGGCGTACCGTCGTTGATAACGGCGGTCGGGGACTTGATGATAATCGATTCATTGAGCCAATCGGTAAACATCGGGATGCTCCTTGTGATTCGAATTCAGCCCCGGGACAGGGCGGTTTCACGACCGACGGCCTGGCGCAGAAACATGCGCGCCCGCCGGGCCAGTTCCGGTGCGGCATTGCGGCGGAAGGACCGCTTGCCGACCTGGTAAATCTCTTCCGACGTAACGTCGAACGGCAAATTCAGCTTCTCGTAATACCGGGCCAGATAAACCGCCTGTTCGCAGACGGCTTTCAGTTGGGGGACGGATTCGGGATCGGGAGCGGTACGCCCCAGACGGACGGCGATGTCGTCCGCGGCCAGATTGAGGCAGGCGGTACGGGCGGCCGCCGCGAGCGTATTCCAGTAATCGCTTTCGGGGTGAGCAGCCAAATAGGTCGCAGCATAGGTGGCAATGTCCATGATTTATTCTCCTTGCGGGGTTGAAGCGGCCGGGCGGGACCGGGACGGATGCGGGATTTTTCCGGTCCGGCGGCGGCAACGTCCGGCAATAACGGCGTCGGAACAGTCGGGCGGAAACGAAACGGCGGCAATTTGTCCGTCGGCGCGACGGCAGAACGCAATGCGCTCGCGGCCGTTGCCGACAATGTAAAGGATGTTCATAATGGCTCCGGAAAAGGTAAACGGCGGGGAGAAAAATTCTCCCCGCCGGGACCGATGCGAACGGATCAGGCCCGCAATGCCGCCAGTGCGACCGCGCTGGCTTTCAGTCCGTAAACCCGACACAACCGCTGCCGGGCGTTTTTGAAACTCAACGTCAGTTCGCCCAAGGCGCTGCGTTTGATGCCGTCGAAACCTTTCGGGGTGGTATCTTCATCGGTGATACCCCGGTCCTTGAGCGGACAAAGCTCGAAGCCGCCGACATCGTTGATCCACGCCTCCGTGTCCGGCAGATCCGGATCGGCGGTAATGGTCATGGTCCGGCCGGTGATTTCATTGACGATGACGGCCACATAGGCGCCGCGCATCTGGTCCTCGCGGACAATTCGGAGCTGGTCTTTGTACTCGTTGGACAAGACGCGCGCCTGGCCGGGAGAACACAGAATCTGACTCGGATTGCCGCCTTCCCCCAACACCGCCTGGGCCGCATCATTGATGAGGAAGCTGTCGAAGGTGTTGTCGGCGGCGTTGATCGACAGTCCACCGGCCTGGGTCCCGAAGCAGTACAGTCCGCCGCATTCGCCTTTGGCCGCGGCCGAAGGCTGAACGCGCCGGCCGAACAATGCCAGACGATTGAGGTCGCGGGTGAGTTCGCTCAACGCAATGCGGGTCTGGCGGTTGATCTGGTTGTCGACACTGCCGTTCAACGAAATGGCCAGCGCCGAGCCGGAAAGGACAATATCCTTGCGGAAGATCTGGGTATAGTTGTAATCGGAACCGCTCAGATGCCCGGCATCGTCGCCGTCGCCGTTGGCGGAACCTTCCTTGACGGGGGTGCCGGCGATATTGAGCACCTTGCCGGCGGTGACGGCGGTGGTGGCCGAGCCGTTGGCGGCAACCAGCGCCACGGTGAACGTCGTGGCGGAGGCCAGGCTTTCCACCCGGAACAGCACAGTGTCGTCCTTGACGGTCAGCAACGTGCCGACCTTGAGTTTGGCCACATCGGCGGCGGACGCGGTTACCGTGTCCGCGTCAACCGCGGTGGCGGAGAGAGAACGACCGGCGATCTGATCCTCCAGCCATTCATGTTTCTGCTGGGTGGCCGGAGCGGCGGGAATGAAACCGGCAATGAAGCGCGGTTCGTCTTTGACGATCGTGGCCAGCACATCGTTCAAATCGCGTTTGACATTTTGAAAACTGTAAGCGTAAAGAGGCATGGTAACAGTTCCTTGCGGTTAATGGTTCGATAATCTAAACGGCGGGAGCGCTGGCAATCATCCGGTCGATATCGCCGTCGGCCCTGGCGGCGGAGAAATCGCTTTGGCCCGGATTGAGATTGTTGCTGCCGCCGCTGCCGGGAGCGGCGTCGATCCGGAAATGCCGGGGACAGGATTGCTGCAGTCCGTCCAGATAGGATTTCATGGCTTCCGGGTCGTTGACGTCCTGGCGGTCGCGTTTAATGAGAAATTCCAGGTAATCCCGATCGTCGAAGTTGAACTCCCCGGCAATGGCGGCGATGCGGGACCGGGTCTCCAATTCGGTTTTGGCTACCTGGATCTCATCGCGTTCCCGACTCAAGGTCTCGATTTTCCGGTTGAGATTGTCGATGATCTTACGGTTCTTCTCGCTCTCGGAAAGATCGCGGTTTTCGTATTCATCGACGCGGCGCGCCATCTCTTCCAGACGTTGTTCGAGTTCCTTTTTGCGGGACAATTCCTGATCGAGACGACTTTTCGGAATCCGGTCCTTCAGCTCCGGTTCCCGATAGTTCGCCAGGAATTCATTTTCTTCCGGCGTGAGGGCGGTGCCGGAAACAACTTTGCCGAGGATGTCGGCGATTTTCATGGCATACTCCTTTTTTTGCAGCTAAGTCTGGGGATGACTTAACGATTTTTTGCGCGGTCGCCCGCGGCGCTGCGACGGAATGCCGCAACGTTGTTCCTGCGGCAAAATGTCAACCATGAAACGTTTTGTTTTGCAGATACTACTGAAGATAAAGGAGTTGCCAAGCAATGACCGGCATCGCCGGGACAGAAATATCCTGCGCTCGGATCATGTAGCGGGGGGATAAAAAAATGGAGCGAGTGAACGGAATCGAACCGTCGACAATCACGTTGGCAACGTGATGCTCTACCGACTGAGCTACACTCGCTTATGAACGGCAAATTCACCCATTGAAAGAAATGGAGCGAGTGAACGGAATCGAACCGTCGACAATCACGTTGGCAACGTGATGCTCTACCGACTGAGCTACACTCGCTTATGAATTTGAGGTCTATATTATATGGCCGATTTGCCGAAAAGCAAACCGGAAAAACAGAAATTTGCCGGTTTTTTCATGAAAATCATCTTTTGAGGCCGATTTATTCCGGCGGTAAAACCAACGTGTTCCGTTGCCGGTGTCCGGCGGCAATATTTTCCGGATGCCATCTTTTGTCCCCGGCGATTTGTTCATGACTAAAAGCAGGATTTATTGGTAATTTAATCATAATTTTTTTGACTTTGAATCTATGGGCGTTTATATTCGTCTGGTCTAATCTATTTGCGGTTATCGTTTAACGGGTTAATTATATGAAAATGTCGGGAGCATAAATGGCTGGAACACCTAAACTCATCGTATTGTCCGAGCAATTGCGCGGGAAGAGCTTCGAACTGACAAAAGATCTGTATACGGTCGGTCGCTCCGAAGAGCGTGACATCTGCATCAAGGATCCCACGATCAGCACTTATCACTGCGAGTTTATCCGCAACGGCGATGCCTATATCCTGCGCGACAACAACAGCACCAACGGAACGCGGGTCAATAACGTTCCCGTGACCGAGCAGGCGTTGCAAAACAGCGATATCATTCAGCTCGGCGGCGTCGAGTTGCTGTATGACCGGGATGACAAGTCGGTTACCACCGTCATGCGGACCCAGACCGGAATCGATCTGGAAAGCGCGGAAGTCGGAGTGGCCACCACCCGGAATATGGAAGATTTCGAATTGATTTCCTCCCGCAAATTAACGCCGACGCAAATGACCCTGATCGGGGTGGTGGTGCTGCTGGTGATTGCAATCCTGGGATTGTTGATCTGGATCGGCGTCCTCCTGACGGGAAAATCAAGTGCGGGCACGGCCACTTCGACTTCGGTAAAACAAAGCGTGTTCAGCCGCCTCGCCTGAAATAATATTACGGCAACGGACCGTCACGGGCTGTTGCCGTAAAAGCACAATCAAAATATAGCAGAAAAGTTTTTTATTCATGAGTAACAACGACTCCGATTTCGATCCGTCACAGGAGCAGAGACCGCGCAAGTCTCCGGTGGCAGCTGTTATCTGGCTGCTGATCTTCGCCTTTTTTTGCGTCCTTATTTATTTGAAATATTATCCGTCGCCCAAGGTGGCCGAGTGGAATCAGAGTGATTTCGAGCAAGCGCTCAAAGCCGGAAAAATCGCGAGCGTGGTGGTGACACCGGAAACGGATCGGATTTTTATTCTGGAAGGAGAGTACCATAAGGATAAGAATGCCGTGGCGACGGAAAAGACGGCGCCGCAACCGGTACCTCCGACGGCGTTGAAACCGGCGGAAAAGTATTTTTTCCATTGCCGGGTGATTTACTCGGAGGATTTCAATCGTCTGCTGGCATCCTATCCCCAGGTTAAGGTCGAAGTGCACAATCGTGACACCTGGTGGCCGAACATGATTGTGACGTTGTTGCCGATTCTGTTGATTATCGGCTTGATTTATTTTCTCTTTTCCCGGCAGATTAAAATGGCGGGCAAAGGGGCGATGCAGTTCGGCAAAAGCAAAGCCCGGATGATTATGCCGGAAGAACTCCATGTCGGATTCGACGATGTCGCCGGCGCCGACGAAGCCAAGGAAGAAGTTCAGGAAATCATTGAATATCTGCGTGATCCGCTCAAATTCAAACTGTTGGGCGGCAAGATTCCCAAAGGCGCGTTGCTGATGGGCCCGCCGGGAACCGGGAAGACGTTGTTGGCCAAAGCAGTGGCCAGCGCGGCCAATGTGCCGTTTTTCTCGATCAGCGGTTCCGATTTTGTGGAAATGTTCGTCGGGGTCGGCGCCAGCCGGGTACGGGACATGTTCGAACAGGCCCGGCGGCATTGTCCCTGTTTGATTTTTATCGATGAAATCGATGCGGTCGGCCGGTCCCGCTTTTCCGGGATGGGCGGCGGACACGACGAACGGGAACAAACGCTCAACGCCATGCTGGTGGAAATGGACGGTCTCGAAACCCAGGGCGGAGTAATCGTTCTGGCGGCGACCAACCGCCCCGATGTGCTGGATCCGGCCCTGTTGCGGCCGGGACGTTTCGACCGGCAGATTGTTCTCGACCTGCCGGATATTGCTGGTCGCCGGAAAATTCTCGAGGTTCATGCGAAAAATATAAAAATCGACACCAAGGTCGATCTGGACATAATCGCCCGCGGTACTCCGGGGTTCAGCGGCGCCGACCTGGCCAATCTGGTCAACGAAGCCGCATTGCTGGCGGCCCGCAACAACCGCGATGCGGCGACGATGGCCGATATGGAAGAGGCCCGCGACAAAGTCCGCTGGGGTCGTGAGCGCCGCAGCCGCAAGATCAGTGAGCGCGAACGCCGTTTGACCGCCTATCATGAAGCCGGACATACTCTGGTGGCCATGAATTGTCAGTATGCCACTCCGGTCCACAAGGTGACGATCATTCCGCGCGGCCAGGCCTATCTCGGCGCCACCATGACGTTGCCGGAAGACGATTCCTATACCCAGAGCCGATGTGAGTTCCTCGATGAAATGGCGGTGTTGATGGGTGGCCGCATAGCGGAAGAAATCGTCTTCAAGGATATTACCAGCGGCGCTTCCAGCGATATCGAACATGCCACCAAAATCGCCCGGGCGATGGTCTGCACGTTCGGAATGGATGAAAAACTCGGGCCGGTACTTTATCTGGATCAGAACAAGCCGTTGTATGTCCGCCGCGACGGAACGCCGTTTGAAGCGTACAGCCCGGAGACGGCGCGGGAAATAGACCTGGAAGTCAAACGGTTGTTGCTCGAAGCCCAGCAGCGCGCCCGTAGTATTCTCGAAACCCGGCGCAATGATCTGGAAACCCTTTCTCGTGAATTGCTGGAAAAGGAAACGCTCGACGGCAAACAGATCCGTGAGCTGCTGCATATGCCGGAACCGGAAGCTTCCAGTCATCCGCAATTCCAAAGCGGGATTTGATTTGGGCGCCGCGGGAAAAGCCGGGCCGCCGGTTTCCGCCACCGAACTGGCGGCAATCCTGCAACCGACTTCCCGGGGCGTGATTATCCCCTGCCGGATTCATCCCCGGGCGGGTCGGGAAGGCATCGGCGGACTTCATGACGGCGCGGTGAAAATCGCCCTGAAAGCGCCGCCGGTCGAGGGGAAAGCCAATGCCGCCCTGCTTAAATTTCTGGCGGAACGACTGCACCTGCCCAAAGCAGCGGTATCATTACGGGTGGGGGCGACGTCGCGGCACAAGCTGGTCGAAGCCGAGGGAATAACCCCGGAGGCGGCGGCGGCGGCATTGTCGACCCCGTCACATTGAGCATTTCCCCCGATCATTCCGAATTACGCCCCGCCATATCCCCCCTTCAACCGACTTCAACCGGATGCCCTTGGGTATTTCCTCCGGTGTTTTCCGGGAAAAAACACCATCAATGCCGAAAACGCATTTCGCGCAGAAAATGAAGGATCTGCTCCTTGGCCTGGCGACGGTACATGATGAATGAGTGGGCGGCGTTGATGACCACGTGGTCTTTCATCCCGTCCAGCCGGGTATAAGGTAGAGAAACCTTGCCGTCGAACTTGCCGGCAATAACCCCGACGGCAAACCGTGGCGGTGGTACCGGCACCCGATGGATATAAGCATCCGGAGCACTGCTCAGTTCTTCCAGCGGCTTGATCAGACGGCGGGAAAACGGCAGCAGCCGGACCACCTTCCGCGCGATATCCGAACCATGATTGGGCGGCGCCAACATAACAATCCGGCCAATGTCTTGCGTTGGCAGGGTTCCTGTTTTCCGGGCGGACAGCAGCGCCAGCGCCTCGCGGGTAATAATGCCGCCCATGCTGTGCGTGACGAAATGCAGCCGTTTTCCGGAGGATTCCGCCGCCACATCGTCCATAAAAACCAGCAGGTCTTTACCGTGAGCGGCAATCCTTTTCCGGGTGGAGGGATAATCGTAGAGATAGACGGTATAACCGGCACGACAAAGGCGGCGACCCAGATGGGACATACAGCGGCCCCGACGGATCAGTCCGTGTACCATGATGACGATGTCGCCGTTGTCGGTTTCGGCGGTCGGCTGATAACGGCGGAACGTCCGGATCGAACGGCCCGGCCGATGTGGAATTTTTTTCACAATGCCGCTGCTTTCTCCTTCAATTGCTGCAGGTCGATTTTACCGCTTCCCAACAACGGAATCTGGTCCAGAAAGACAAAATCCTCGGCTTTGGGAATCCATAGGTTGGGCAGCTCTTTCTCCCGCAATTTACGGATGATTTCTTTGGGATTGAGATCCCGAAGCGAATAAAAAACCACCAGTTTTTCACCTTTTTTCGGATCGTTTTTTCCGCAGATGGCAATACAGCGCTCCTCGGTTTCCAGAATTTCATTGATACCCATTTCCACCAGCTCATGCGGCACCATTTCGCCGCAGATTTTACTGAAGCGCGACTGGCGTCCGGTAATGGTAAGGTAACCGTCCCAGTCCATTTTGGCGATATCGCCGGTATTGTACCAGCCGTTGCGGATGACTTTGGCCGTTGCGGCGGGATCGTCCAGATATCCCTCCATGACCGAAGCGGCGCGAACCACCATCAGTCCCGGCGTATTTTCCGGCAGGATTTTACCGGTATCCGGATCGATGATCCGGACGCAGATACCGGGCAGCGGCACGCCGATACTGCCGTACTTTCCGGCCTGAGTGCCCAGCGTGAACATGCTGTTGGACAAATTGACCGACACGATCGGCGAAAGTTCCGTACACCCGTAGCCTTCAACCAGGGCCAGTCCGGTCATGGTTTTGAATTTGTCGGCAATATCCTGTCGCAGTTTTTCGCCGCCGGTAATCACCAGGCGCAGGGTTTTCAGCTGATCCCCGGTGGCGCGGCGCATATAAGCCTGAAGGAACGTCGGCGTTGCCATCATCAGAGTAATCTTATAGTTGGCAATCAACCGACAAACGGCGGATGCATCCAGCGGGTTGGGAATGTAAACCACTTCCATGCCGGACATGATCGGGAACCAGAAACAAACCATCAGCCCGAACGAGTGAAACAGCGGCAGGTTGCCGATCAACCGGTCGGTTTTACGCCAGCCGATCACGCGCCAGAAAGAGAAGAAATCACTGTTGAAATTATGGTGGGTCAGCATCACCCCCTTGGGGTCGCCGGTGGAACCGCTGGAAAAGAGGACGACCGCGGTCTGGTACAGGTTGTCGTAGCTGACCGGGGAATACATGTTCATCAGTTCGCGGGACGGCAACAGCAGCGCCGTCAGCGAGGTCCAGAATTTATTCTCCCGGGAGATTCCCAGCGCGATATCTTCCAGAAACACCATATTGTCCTGCGCCGGCAAATTGGCTTTGTTGATGAAATTACGGCTGGTCAGGATGTATTTGAGGTTGGCCTTGCGGATGGCTGCATCCATGGCGGCCCTGCCGGCGGTAAAATTGAGGATGGCGGGAACTTTATCCGCCATCATGATCCCGAGCATACTGACCACATTGGCCGTGCAGTTGGGCAACATGACGCCGACATACTGATTGTCGTCCGGAAAGATCTTCCGGATTTCCCGGCTCAGCAGCAACGACCGCACCAACAGCGAAAAGTTGGAAACGGCATTGCCCTCGAAATCATAAATGGTCTTGCGGAACGGATGCCGTTTGGCCCGACGGGTAAAATGGTAATGCAACGTCCGTTCGTGTTCGCGCGGCGGCATTTCCGCTTCGGCAGCCAGTTCCGACAGCGCCTGACGAATCTCAAAGGCGGAAAGTTGAGGGGAAATCGGATCCCCGACCGTGGCGGAGACCGGAATCGGCAGTTCATGCGGCGGCATGAATTTGAGCTTGCCGTGAAACGTGCTGAGCAGACTGCCCCAGACCATGCCCAGCCGTATCGGAATGATCGGAACTTCGACGCTTTCGGGCAACATTCGAGTCAGTCCTTTTTTGAATCCCTGCATGATGCCGTTTTCGGTAATGGCCCCTTCGGGGTAAACGCAAATCAGTTCGCCGTTGGCCAGGAGCTTGCGGGTGTGACGAAACAAACATTGCATCTGTTTGGGCTTTTGCGTCGCCGGGACCTCGATGAACCCGGCCCAGCGCAACAGCGGACACAACAGCGGCAAACGATAAAAATCCTCGTGCGCCATGAAATGAATCCGGCGCGAGGTACAGGCGGAAATAAAAAAGGCGTCGACAAAGGAGACATGGTTGGCGATCAGCAGCGCCGGTCCCGATTCGGGAATCTTTTCCGCCTGACTTATTTTCAGGCGATATATCGTCTTGGTCAGCAGCAGAATGAAGAAACGAAACAGGATGTCCGGATGGGCGATGACCACCAACACCGTAACCGCAAATACGGCGACGGCAAAAATACCATGGAGCCATGCCGGCGGCAGTTTGACAAAAACACCGAGCACCAGCATCAGCATGATGGTAACCACTACGGCGGTATAGTTGATGGTGTTGCCCATGGCAAAAAAATCGCCGCGCTGTTTTTCCGGGGCGTTTTCCTGCTTATACTGCAGCACCGGAACGGTAAAGGAACCGGCGGCAAATCCGGCCAGGGCAATGGTCAACATCAACCACGGATAATAGACCAGCCCGTGGTAAAGATAAGGCATGGTTCCGGTCCAACTGAAGAACAGCGGCATTATCGTCATCCCGGCCGCGCCGGGCAGCATCAATCCCGATTCCATTTTATGTCGGGAAACATATCCTCCCACCAGGCAACCGCAGGCGATTCCCACCATCATGCCGCACAGCGTGGGCAATGGACCGGCCGCCGCGTCGCCATGGGCTCCGACCATATGGCTGTGGAGCAGAACCGCCATGAAAAGGTAGGTGACATAGATAAAAAACATCAGGTCGGCGACAACGGCAAATCCGGCGCCGCGAAAACGGGCCGGCGCCGTAAAGGCCCCGATGGTGTCCTGCAGCCGGGACCAGCGCCAGGGCAACCGCGGATTTCCGGGCGGAGTGGCCGGCAGATGAAAGGCGAGAATGCCACTAAGCAGCGCCAGCAGAAAAAACAGCCAGCCGCAGGTATTGATCCGAATATGTTCGTAACTGTCGATCAGGTGCTGGAGCAGATATCCGCCGGACATGCCGACGGCAATGGCGAAGAAGACGAGCGCCGTCAGAATACCGTTGACTTTTCCCAGTTTTTTCTTATGAAAAAGCTCCGGCAGGATACCGAGGAAAGCGGTACGGAACAGACAGTTCTTGGTTCCCAGCAGGAACAGCAGGTAAATCAGGGCGGGGCTTTGTCCCTGCGGGGTTCCGACCAACGTTATGACCCCGGCCAGCATGATGCCCATTTCCGCCGCAGTGGTAAACACCAGAGTATTGCGTTTGGAATAACGATCCGCCAAATAGGCGGAAATGCCCGGAAGCAGCAGAAACGGCAGCACAAAAGCCATACTGATTCGAGCCAGATGCGAGGTAAGGGCAAAATAATTGTTATTCCCGTTTATGGTCGGCAACAACGCCAGCGTGACAAACGCCGTGGCATTGACGATGCCGAAAAACCTGACTCCGGCCAATTGCAACAAGGCACTGTTCTTATCCAGGCGGGCCGTCATCTGTTCCTCCGCCCCGCCGTCATACTACTGCTGACATTATTCATTTTTTGGGAATCAACAACTTTTGTCCGACACGGATAATCGCGTCATTCCGAATATTATTGGCCCGGCAGATATCTTCCACCGCAACGTCGGATGCCTTGGCGATGGCGGAAAGGGTAGCGCCTTTCTGAACCGTATATTCAAAGAATTCGCCGGCCGGCGCGGATGGCGGCGGCGTGACGGCGGGACCGGGACGGGGGGACGGCGTGGCGGTTATTTCGCGGGAAACCTGAGTGGCAAAGTTTTTCATGGAAGTCTGTCGGGCGGCGGACTCTTCCCGGATTTGTTTTTTGGCCAGAGCCAGTTCGGCTTCCAGCAGTTTTACCCGGTTTTCCAGTTCCTGGATTTTTCCGGTAATGGCGTTCATCTGGGTCACGACGGCCGTCATATTGTCGTTAATCATGGTCATGCTACCGCTGACTCTGGCAATCTGCTCCTGATTGAGCCGTTCGGACTCCTGAATGTTCAGTTTCATCCGGCTGATTTCGGTGGTGACATCCTGAGCCCGCAGCGGCGACAGGAACCCCAGTCCTGTTCCGGCAACCACCAATAAAGCAATAAGAGTTCGGCGTCGCATATCTTTCTCCGCGTTTTATTGTTAATTCGATTTTAGATATCAAGCATAATTCCGTTAAATATATCCCGGACATCCGATTTTTAAAGTGACAACCGAAGAGAAAACCGGAGATATTTGCACCGCGGCCGATTCCGGTTCCAATGGAGAAAGAGTGATTCCGGGCCGGGCCGGGTGGAATGGAACGAAAACAATGGCGGCAACATAATCCGGACGGTTAATTGCGAAATTTATATGATTTTTTCCATTTACCGCTTGAAAAAAATAAAGGGATGATTATTTTAATGCCTCACTTTGAGACGCATACGTCCCTATCGTCTAGAGGCCTAGGACACCGGGTTTTCATCCCGGCAACAGGGGTTCGAATCCCCTTGGGGATGCCAGTTTGAAACTGGCGTTAAGGTCTGTCTCGAAGCGCCGGCATCATATTTATTGTGTCCCTATCGTCTAGAGGCCTAGGACACCGGGTTTTCATCCCGGCAACAGGGGTTCGAATCCCCTTGGGGATGCCAGTTTTTACCGCTGAATCCCGTTGGGGGTGATGATGAGGTTCGATCTGCTGCCGCCGGTGTTCGCTGTTGCCGATCTGGCATTTTCTTTTCCTTGTCCCGGTTGCGGCATGGCGCCGGTATCATCGCACAATGCCTTGTGCCCGAATTGCCGGGAACGGCTGCAGCTGTTTTCCCCACCCTATTGTCCTGGGTGCGGGGCGACGCTGGACACGGCATTGGC
>JAQUZV010000352.1 GCA_028691155.1 Victivallales bacterium | reverse complement strand
ATACAGAGGTGCTGATCGTCGACGCCGCCTTCGCCGAACGGTTGCCCGCAGTGCGTGCGCAGTGCCCCGGGTTGCGCCATGTGGTTCTGATCGGCCCAGAACAGAAAGCTGCCTCAGACCAATCGGAACATGCGCAATCAGCTATTCATTTCGAAGCGCTCATCGCTGGCCAGCCGACCACACCACCCGTCGTATTCATTAAAAAGAATATTTATTCATGGAAAAGGAGCCGGAATGCCGAAGCTGTCACAGGAAATGAAGGATCTGTTGACGGAAGAAATGCGGAAACGCATTCTTACCGCCGGAGAAAAAATTCTGCTGCGCGACGGATTGGATGAGTTTACCATGGAAAAACTGGCTCACGAGGCCGGAACTGCCGCCGGAACCATTTATAACTATTTTGACAACAAGGAAACCATTATCGATGCCATTATGGAAAATTCGTTTCAGCGGCTGTTGCAGACGACTGCCGGCATTGCGGCCAAACCGCAGCCGGCGGAGTCCATGTTGCGCGAACTGGCCGAATTCATGTTGGAGGACTTCAAGCGGGTCCGGCGGCTGCATGAAGCCATCATGCAGCGTCATCCGCCGATATCCCGGGAGAAAATGCGAACCGGGCATCGCAAGCTGATCGACGGGGTGTCGCAGATCATCCGGCAGGGACGGAACAACGGTGAATTCAATACGGATGATATGGTTCTTGCCGCCTCGGCGTTCCTCGGCATCATTCGGGAAATGCAATTTGATCCCTGCGGTTTGTTTGAACATAAAACGTCCCGGGAACTGGCCGATGCCGCCGTCGCTATCTGCCGGTCGGGAATTCTTGGCCGCGGAAGAGAGAAGTAATGTCTTGGAATTCAGACTTATAACCGATATAAAATTAAAAAGGATGCAGTAAATGAACAGAATCTGGGGTGCCGGAGTTGGAATAATATTTATCTCCGGCTGTATGAATTACCAGCCGCTGCCGGAAACAGCGGTGGGGCACAACAGCTATGCCGAGGTGCAGCAGCAGGAGAAGGCGCTTCTGCCCGCCGAACTGGCGGTGTTGACGCTTCCGGAAGCACAACGGCTGGCCCTGAAAAACAACCGGGATTTCAAAAGCATTGCCACGGCGGTGGATGCGGCACGGGCGCGATATTATCAGAGTTATTCGGCTTATGCCCCCACGGTAAATGTCGGCATGTCCATATCACAAAGTTTCAACAAAATGTATTCCGCCACCAATGCGGTCAAAAACCGGTCACAGTCGGAATCATACAGTCCGACGGTTTCCGGTCAATTGCTGGTTTTTGACTGTCTGGCCCGCGAAATGAATGTGTTGTCGCAAAAATACGCGCTGAACCAGTCGCGGGCGGAACTGGAGGATGCCCGTCGTCTGCTGTTGCGGGCGGTGGCTTATGCCTACAACGACGTGTTGCTGGCCATGGCGCAACGCGATATCACGTTGGCGGAAATCGAATACAATCGGGATATGCTGGCGGAGGCGCAACGAAAATATAAAGCCGAAACCGTCCTGCTCAGCGATGTGTTGAACTTCCAGATTACATTGCGCAGCAGCGAACTCAATTTGATTCAGAACAATTATCAGATCATGGCCAATAAATATATTCTGGCCGGATATCTGGGGTTGGTGGCGGGGACGATTCCGGACACCATGAAGTTCTCCAAAATCGAATTGATCGAAATTACCAATCTCAGCGATATTACGCTTTATCTGGATCAGGCCATTGCCAACCGGCCGGATCTGCAGGCCTATCTCCATGCGTTGCAGGCGTCGAAATATTCTTACTGGTCGGAAATTGCTTCCGCCTTCGGCCCTTCCATTACCGCCAATTACGAATTGGGTTATGCCCAGTCGCGCAGCATCCAGCACGGAGGCGGGGTCAGTTCCCATGGTGGATCCGGCACCGGCAACCTGAATTATGGGGTGCAGGCTTCCTGGAACCTGTTCAACGGTTTCAGCGATTACTATCAGGCTCAGGCCAATCTGGCCAACATTGCCGGCATCGAATATACCACCGCTCAGGCCTGGATTACGGTGGTCACCGATGTCCGGACGGCTTATGAGAATTACCTGTCCAATGTACAGAAAGTCAAACTGTCCAAGGAAATCTGCGATCTTACCCTGAAAACCCGGGATCTGGTCAGAAATGAATACAAGGCCGGAAGGGCTTTGGTAACCCGGCTGAACGAGGCGGAACGGGATTTGACGGAAGCGCAGAATAATCTGGTTACCGTGGTCCTCAATGTGGCCAATGCCAAAGCGCAACTGGAAGCCGCCGTATATGCCGCCGGAAATTCCGCGGCGGAAGAAGGCGTTGCGTCCGCCGCGTCCGGGCCGCAGGCGGCAGTTGAAACGAAATAATCATTATTGCAATAAAGTATCATAATTTATGGAGACGAACAGATGAAACGGAAAACCGTCATAAGAAATATTGTCATAGCGATCGGTGTTGTCGTGATTGTACTGATCGGATTGAGAACGTGCCGCAGCTACGTGCCGGAAGAGGTCCCAATGGAGTTCGAAACCACGCCGGTCGAACGGGCCGATATCATTCGCGCCATTTCCGCCACCGGGACGGTGGAACCGGAAGAGTTGATCAATGTCGGCGCCCAGGTGAACGGGAAGA
>JAQUZV010000351.1 GCA_028691155.1 Victivallales bacterium | reverse complement strand
ATAACTCTTCATTTTTAAAGGAAACTGTGATTTGTATAGATAAGATACTAGTAATCAATATTTTATCCCACAAAGTCATATAAACTTTTGACACTACCAAACATCGGACAAGGAGGAATTTATGGAAATGGTTTTTCGGATTATGTTATATGCCGGTATGATTATCGCCTGGATAGTGGTCTTTGTTCTGGCCGTCTTTTATCTGCTCATGCCGATCTATGTCTACCTGCTCCATATCCGCCTGAAACGCATGGAAGATTTCATGCAGCATTTCGGCCGCAATCTGGACAATCGCCTGCGCGAAGCCAACGACCACCTGAAATCGATCGCCGCCGGAGCAGACAACGGCGGCAACAACAAATAGAACGGCCATCCGGCAGTTGACACCGCCGGAATAAACGTTACGAAATAAAACCGCATTGGCGTTGCGTAACGTCTTCCGGCGACCTGAAACCGAGGCTGTTGCCGTAATTAAACCGGAGAACGGCAGAACCATCGCCTGTTCCGGTAATTCCGGTTTTCTACCAGCCGAAATACGGCCGCGTTCCCTGTTTGACCACTTCCACGTTATCTTCCCATACCGCCAGTCCGGTTTTGAGATCGGTCAGAGTCAGATGGAAAAAGAAATAGGATTCTTCGGTCCGTCCACGTTGCGCCTGCTGCTGGATGATTTCCCCGGCCAGACTCATATCGGGCGCAATGGCCGTGCCGTTCTGCTGTACAGTCTGCTGATTGAACATCTCGTCGTCGGCCAAACTGCGAACCTGCTTGGTGGCCATGTCGTCGGGGCCGCGGCCGCCGACGGCCGTGGTGGTGACGGCCTGACCGGAACGCAGGATCGCCTGACGAATCTTATCGGTCAGAATGTTGGTATTGATGTGCTGGGTGGTCGAGTTCTTCACCACGCTGACCATCACCACGCTTTTACGGCCGTCGGGACGTTTGAGCACCCCGGACTGCAACAGGGAATTGACCCCGCCTTCGGCGGCAATCTGCCAATCCTTGAAATTGATGTCGTTCACCGTGGTCAACCCCCGGTTGGACTGCGGATTGATCCGCTGCGGTTCTGATCCCATGCAACCGGACAACGCCAAGGCCCCGGACAACGCCAAAACCGTCAGAAAAATATTGCTGCGCTTCATTGACAACCCTCCCGGTATTTTTTATTCACCATATTCTTTCATACTCAACATAAAATCTTTGCACCGCGCATTCGGCGCCACACTCTGAACGCGCATCGTTTCCCCGGGCATGAGTTCCAATTCCTTCCAGGTGCCGGCGGCGGTAAAAACCTGCATCCCTTTGTCGTCGAGCCAATCGAACTTGTATTCGATCTTATACGGATTGTCGCCGGTAAACCAGCTCCAGAATTCGGAACACACGCCGACGCGTTCACTGCGGAATGTCACCTGGACCTGAAGCAATCCGCTCGGCAACGTCTCTTTGTCGATGCTCATAATCCGCAACCGCTGCTGCAGAAAACCGTCGGTGGAAACATACTTGCTCCTCACCGCCTCCGGCACCATGCTTTTCTGGTCGTTTTCCGCCGTATTGACCGTGTTCTGCACACAACCCGCCATCACCAACGGCACCACCAGCACCGCCGCCATCAGCACCATTATCAGTCGCCGCATATTGCCTCCTAGGGAAATTCCATTACTTTATAGTTTAAAACCCGTGTTGCACCGGCCCTCACATAGACAATAGCGAATCTGGTCGTTTTTTTCAACTGCAGAACCACGGATTGTCCCGGCATTGTCTTCCGTAACGGCGCCAGTGTCAATCTGCGATCCGGAGGAAGCGGCAGATGCGTCACTTGATACTCCTTCGGCAGCGTTTCCCAACAGCGGGTGTCCGCCGTATTGAAAAGATACTTGTAAACTCCGGTCGCCCCGTAGGCCAGCGCCTCGGCACCCCAGCCCTGGGAACCGGCGGCCTGCGTTGCCGCCAGCGCCGCCGTTTCCTTGACCAGGTAACCGATGACAATCCGGGTAATCATCACCGGCAACCGGTCGATATACTCCTGAGCCGCCACCTTGTCCATATCCGCCACGGTCACCGTCCGGTAATCCGCTCCGGCGGCGGTAATCTGCAGTCCGGAATAAGCGGTCGGGAAAAATTCGTAACGCGGGAAAGCCACCCCCGTATATCCCACCCACGGCAGGACAATCTGGAACTTCACCTGCTTAAGCGCCGGACCGCGACCGGCGGCAAAAATAACAAAAACAATATTGTCGGTCAGGGAATAGGGATACGGTTTCACCTTGGCCAAAGCGGCGGGAAAATTTTCGTGCAGACTCCGCCCCAACGTAACGTAATCGCGATTGGTCAGCGGATTGTGTGGATTCATCCGGTAAAGATTACGGAAATCCACCAATGCCTCCGAACGGTTGTCTTCATAGAGATAGCCGATGGCCGAAAGATAAACGGCAAAAGGATTCATCAAGCTGCCGTAGGTGTCGGCCGCTTTGGCTTTGGCCTCGGCCAGCGCCGCGCTTACCGCCTGATTGTCAAGTTCGCCCGGCGAAGCGGTTATGAATTCTCTCTGAGAGTTTGCCGCATACTGATAGCGTTCGGCTTCTGCCGGATCGCCTCCAGCCATGAAGGAAAAACCGAATTTATATTTTCCGGGAACTT
>JAQUZV010000350.1 GCA_028691155.1 Victivallales bacterium | reverse complement strand
CGCCGCGCCCCATCCGGACCATGAACACCGCCAGGCCCGACATCAGATTTTCCGTCTGTACCACCACCGTCGGAGGAACCTTCAGGCTGACGGGAGAAAAATTCCAGATGCCCCGGATGCCCGCTCCGACCAGCCGGTCGGTCACCTCCTGCGCCGCCGCCGCCGGTACCGTCAGCACCGCTATCGCGATCCGGTGTTTGGTCACAAACGCGTCCAGTTCCGCCGGCGGCAAAACCGGACACTCGTGCACCAGAGTCCCGCTTTTTGCGGGATCGGCATCGAAAGCGGCGACAAAATTAAGTCCGCGTCGGGCAAACCCCGGAAACCCCAGCAAGGCACTGCCGAGGCAACCGGCCCCCACTAGAATGGCGGCCGAATTGCGATCCCAGCCGAGAATGGCCCGGATTCCGTGCCGCAGTTCCGCCACCCGGTAACCGACTCGCGGCCGCCCGGTCGCTTCGGCATAAGCCAAATCCTTGCGGACGGTAATCGGGTCCAATCCCAGCTCCTGCGCAATGTCCGTTGCCGACACCAATTCGCGCCCGTCGTAATCGAACGCCCGAATCACCCGCAAATAGGAAGGCATCCGCCGAATGGTCGGGATCGGGTATTTCTTGATTTCGGCGTCGTTTTTTTCCATTTTCATCCTCGCTCACGGATTGAATATTTTTATATCGATAAAAATTTATCTATTACATGAACAGACTATACCGTGGGCCAAACAAATGTCAATCCCAATAAGTATTTTTTTATCGATATTTTTTTATCTTTTACATTATATCCTCATTTCCGCCCCGATCCCGACTTCCGAACCGGACTGCGGCCATCTCTGGTTTCAGCGCCGGGTCCACCGGAACCGGAGCAGCGCTCATGACAGAATTACTGTTGTCATATGGCAACAAATGTCAATATTTTCAACTATTTTCCTTGATTGACCGCCAAAGCAGATTACATTGCTATGGTTTTAACTCACGTCAATGGTCGAGGCGAAGGAGGGCCGAAGCGGAATATATGAAATTAAATTGGCGAAAGTTATTGAGTTTTTATTTTCACGGGTTATATTTTACCAATATAGACGAACCAGCAAAAAGGCGGCAACGAATACTTATGAAAATCAATTTCTTAAATTATCTGGATAAAAAGGGTATTCTGTTTCTTTCTGAAACCACGAAAGAAGACGTATTGAATGCCATGGTGGTTCGTGCAGCCGAATTGTGCCGGATTCCGGTCGACATCCTCAAAGAAGCCGTCTGGGAACGGGAACGCAAGGTTTCCACCGGACTGGGCAACGGACTGGCCCTGCCCCATGTTCGTCTGACCCGCTTCGGCGAACCGCTGGTGGTGCTGGGCATCAGCAAAGAGGGTATTGCCGACTATCAGACCACCGATGACACCACTATCGACATGATCGTATTGCTGATTGCCGACGGTCGCGACACCGATCTGTATCTGGAACTGATGAAGAGTGCCATTCTCAAACTCAAAGCCCGGAAAAATATCGAAGCGGTCAAACAATGCGGCGATGATCCGGTGGCCGTAATCAATCTGCTGCGTCACCTCTGACCCGATATCGTTCCGCGGGCCGGATTCGGTTGAATTCCGATTCCGGCAATCGATGTTCATCAAATCGGGAGAGAGCTTTTTTCCGGTTAAGCATATCGGCGGGATCGACTTGTGCTATAATACCCCGCGTTTTTTGTCTGTTGTCTGGAAGCTCACGCCAGGAGATCGTTTTCTTCGCAGATGTCGACAAATTCGGCAATTCTGGTCAACAGATCGTAATGACTCTCCACTTCCAGGCGGGCTTTCATGATTATCATCTCCCTGAGGTCTTCATCCTCCAGCAACCGTCGGCATAAGTCGGCCAAAACGGACGCATCGGCCTGATCCGGCAGCAGCAACCCGGTTTCCTCATGTTCCACCACTTCCGGAATTGCTCCCTGCGGCGAGGCAATAACCGGCAAACCGCAGGCCATGCTCTCAAGCAGAACATCGGGCAAATCGTCGGTACTGCCGTCGGGAGCCTCCCGGCCGAGAAACAGAAGCAGGTCACTGTCGCCGTATTCCCGCAACAGCGCTTCCCGGGAAATATTCTCCTTCAGAACCACCATATCCTGCAATCCTTCGGCGACAATTAGTTGCGACAGAACCTCCCGTTCCGGGCCGCTGCCGATAAACGTATAACGACAATCCACGCCCTGTCGACGCAATGCCGCCACGCCGTGCAACAAAAGGTCCAGATTCTGCCGACCGTCGAGAGCGGCCACCGTCAGCAACCGGTATGGCGCCATGGGATGACGCAAACGATGCGGAAAGGGAAATCGATCCAGATCGATGCCATGACAGAAAATATAGACCGGAGTGGTAAACTTGCCCGCCGCCTGAAGGCGATTCTTGTCGCCGGTCGCCTGAACCGTGACAAACCTGGCCGACCGAAGCTTTTCCAGCAGTTCGCGTTGCGGCTGGCGGGCAATATCTTTTCCTGACGCATTGAAATTGAAATCAACGCCGCTGAAGCGGGACGCCAGCAACGCTACCCGGGCCGGAAAATCGGAATAAAAAGCGAACAGACTGGTTGCCGCTCCCTCCCCGATGTGATGTCCGGCCAGGTAGAGCGCCTGGAGAAACGACCGACAAC
>JAQUZV010000041.1 GCA_028691155.1 Victivallales bacterium | reverse complement strand
GGTTTCTTCTCGGGGACATCGGCCCCGACGCCGATACCGACTCCGGCCAACATCAGCAACAACACGGTTTTTCTGTTCACTTTTTTTATTTCCCTATTTTTGCATTAATGATTATAATTGAAACCCAACCGGTCATCGACCGCCGGAACTGGCCGCCATCAGCCCCAGGAAAAAGGCGATATATACAAAACCGACAATCCCGCCGACCACCACAAACAAAACCGGCTCGATCATTTTCGACAGCAAGGCAATACGTTGCTGCAACCGCTGTTCGCTGAAATCGGCGATCCGGTGCAGTCCTTCATCCAGTCGACCGGTATTTTCCCCCACCATAACCATGGCTTCGGTCATCGGTTCCAGCCGCCGCAGACCCGAAGCCCGCACCGCCAGCGATAGAGAATGACCCCGGCCGACCAATTGCCGGATCAGTTGCAGCTCCCGGCGGTAGTAACGATTGGACTGGGCGTTTTCCGTAAACTGCAACGCCTCGATAATGCCGATGCCGCTGCCCAGCAGAATACCGAAGGTGCGGGTCCATAACGCATTGGCGGAAGCCGCCAGCGCTTGGCCCAGCAACGGCAGCCGCAACAACGCGTAGTCGATTTTCGGCGCCAATTGCGGTTGCCGCCGCAGCAACACCAGCAAGACAACCAGCGCTGCCGGAATCACCAGCAGCCAGATGCCGTTATGTTCCAGAAAATGCGTCACGTCCACCAGTGCCTGCGTCACTGCCGGCAGTTTGCCGGAACGGCCTTCGAGAAATTTCATGATCTTGGGAATCACCTTTTTAATCAGAAAGGTCACCACCCCGGAAGCCACCACCAGCACCACCGCCGGATAGGCCATGGCCTGAAGGATGTCACTGCGTACCCGCCGCCGTTTATACATCAGCTCGGCGGCATAGCGGCACATCCGGTCGATATCGCCGTTGGCCTCCCCGGCGGCAATCATGCCCACCGCCTCCTCGCCGATAAAAGGCATTTCCTTCGCCAGAATATCCGCCAGTTGTCCCCCTTCCAGCAGCCGCCGGCCAACGCAGTAATAGGCCCGGCCGAGCAAGCCCGACGACTGTGCGGCAATGATCCGCAACGAACTGAGAATGGGCACACCGCTGGCCAGCAAGGTGGCCAGCTGCTGCAGACTGTGTTCCAACTGCGCCGGGCCGATAAAGATGCGACAGAGGCGTTTTTCCCCGGCGGAACGTACCGGCGGACGGTCGTCGCGACAAGCGCCGGGTTCGGAAATCACGTTCAACCGACAAATCCGGCGCGACGGCCCGACCGGCAACTGCGCCATCGCTTCATCCCGATTGGCCGCACTGATAATCCCGGCGTCGACAACGTCATCTTCAGCGGCAATTTCATAAACAAACTGGGCCATAACCACACCAACCTTATTCAAATGCCGCCGCAGGCCATCCCGACTTCCTCGACGGTCGTCATCCCCCGGCGTATTTTGTCCGCACCGTCGCCCCGCATCGACGGCAGTTTCAATTGATTATAAGCATGCTCTGCAAGCGCGCGGTCATCCGCCTGCTGCATAATCAAATGCCGAATTTCCCGATCCACGGGAATAATTTCATAAATGGCGCAACGCCCGGAATAACCCCGCCCGCCGCAATAACTGCACCCGTTGGCCACCGGCACCCGAATGTCTTCGTCCTGATGCCACCCGAAGGTCCGACACTCTTCCGCCGTCGGCGTACGATAGGAAACGCAGTAGGGACACGGACGGCGCACCAGACGCTGCGCGATGGCCAGCCGCATGGTGGAAGCCACCAGAAAGGGCGCCAACCCGAGATTGACCAATCGTGTCAGCACCCCCGCCGCACTGTTGGTATGGAGGGTGGAAAGAACCAGATGTCCGGTCAAAGCCGCCTTGACCGCGATATCGCCGGTCTCGCCGTCGCGGATTTCCCCGATCATGATCACATCCGGATCGTGACGGAGAATGCTGCGCAACGCCTTGTTGAAGGTAACCCGTTCGTTGTCGGCATCGATCTTGACCTGGGTAACGCCTTCCAGTGGCTTTTCCACCGGGTCCTCCACACTGACCAGATGCCGGGCGCCGCTCTGCCGCAGATAACGCAATGCGGCATACAGAGTAGTGGTTTTGCCGCTGCCGGTCGGACCGGACAGCAGTATAATGCCGTTGGGTTCGGCCAACGCCTCCAGCAGCAACCGATAATGCACCGGGCTGAAACCGAGTTTGTCCAGCGCCTCCAGGTGGTCGAGATTGTCCTGACTCAACAACCGCATGGTGACGTGTTCGCCGTGAATGGTGGGAATGGTCGCCACGCGCATATCCACGGTCTCACCGGGCAACGCCAGACTCATGCCTCCGTCCAGCGGCGTCCGTTTTTCCGCGATATCCAGCCGCGACTGGATTTTGATGACCGAAATAAGCTCCTGGCAGCTCTCGGAACTCAACCGCATATCGGGCACCAGCCGCCCGTCGATACGCAGTTGAATCAGCCCGCCGTCGGCGTCGGGGGCCAAATGAATGTCGGAAGCCCGCAACTGCAACGCCCGGTTGACAATGCGCTGCAACAATCCGGCGGCGTTATCGCCGCCGAGGTTTTCCGGGTAAAAACGGCGAATGGCTTGCCGCAGCGCCGCCACATGCTGCGGTGTCAGCAACTGCAGCGTCAGTCCGGTAATATTTTCCACCTGCCGAACCGCTGCCAGATTATCCGGATCGGAACAGACCAGCCACAACACGTCGTTTTCCCGACGCAACGGCAGAATTTCGAACCGACGGGCCAGTTGGGCCGGAATCAGATCCAGAACCTGCTGGGCTACCACGATCCGACTGATGTCGATGCTTTCACTCATTTTTTGCCTCTCCCGCGACCACCGGCAAAGGATTCGCCCCGTCGCTCAATGTGGGTACGGAGAGATCGAAATCCAGCGTCAGCAGTCCGGCAATTCCGCCCTCGTCCGCCGGTGCCGTGGTCAACACCACATTGTTTACCGCAAACGCCTTGCGCACCGTTGGCAGCGACCGCAGGAACGCGATCAGGCGGGAAAACTCCCCGACTAGACGGTAATGATAACGCACCGTTTTCATATACTCGGGATAGTTCTTACGCACCTGCCACTCGTCGGCGGGATGGCGGACCGGATGCGATCGGCGCCGCCGCCGGGAGGTTTCCGGGGAATGAGCAATGATTTCATTTTCCTCCTTGAGTTCCAGCTCGTATTCGTCGATCCGGCGACGCAGCGCCGCCGTCAACAGACCGCAATCCGCCGGCTCGAACCGCAATCCGGCCGCGGACAGTTTTTCCAGTTTGTCCGCCGTCGTCTGCAACTGTTTCTTCAATTCCTGCCGCCTTTGCCTCATCGCCGTCATCTGCAGGTTGAAAGAATTGTCCGCAATCACCTTGTCCAGCTGCCGGTGCAATTTTTTGACCTCTTCGGCCAGCGGTTTATTCCACCAATTCAGCCACATGGCCGTTATGGCCAGACTCACTCCGGCGCCGATGACGATCCGCATCGCCAGGGAAGTACGGCCCCAAAACCGCATCCAGTCGTCACGCCACTTGATCAATTGCCGTTCCATTCCCGTCATTTTTTATCCTTCTCCATCGTCGCCCGAAGTTGAAACCCGATAACTCCGGCGGCATTTCCGGTCACCCGCTCCGAACTCAGATGCAGACCCCGCCGATACAGCTCCAGGGACATCTGTTCCAGAAAACCGGTCAATTCGTTTTGTGCCAGACTTTCACCGGTGACGGCGATACCGTTTTTTTCCTCCCGCACCCTGATGATCCGGGTGTAATACAACCGATATGCCGCCAATTGATCGATTACCGCCAGAAAAGATGCGGACACCGGTTTGCGTTCCGTCAAAGCCCGATACTGAAAATTATTTTTTTCGATCGCCAGCCCCAGCCGCTGGATTTCCTCCTCCTGCTGCTCGAGCGCCTGTTTGTGGCGGTTGCTCCGGGCCAGACTCTCCTTCAACACCTCGCGACCGGTCCGCAGTTGCCAGTACTGCAACCCAAGCGCAATTAGTGTGACTCCGATGAAAATCAGGCAAAACATAGTTCCGGCTTCGCGCGGGTCGCGCCGCCGCGGCGGCGATGTCGCATAGGCCGCCTGATGCCGCGCCGTCAACCGCAACATGGCGTTCACCAGACGCGGTCCCGCCGTTTCGAACGACACCAATTCAATCCGGCAGTCCAAAGCCGCCGCCAGAGCGGTCGCCGCGTCGGCCGCCGCAGTAGTGTCGGATGGGGGCGCCAACATTATCACGCGGCGTTGGGACAACGTCCCCAGCCGTTGCCGGCAGCGGACCAGCCAGGCCTCTTCCGGCTGTTTGGGACCGGGCAATCCAAACGGCAGTTGCCGCAACACCAGTTGTCCTTTTTCCCACCAGCCGCAGCAACCGCCGTATTGCTGCAGAAACAGCCAGGCGGTCTCCGGCTGCTCTTCCACCAGAACCGGCAGCAGTTGACCAATCCCGGCCAGCCCCAAAAACTTCACATGAGCGGCCCGACAGACCGCGGCCCAGCGGTTGACGACTTCGGTTTCCGACCACTGAACCAACATCTCATGCCGTCCTCCCAGTGCCCGCGGCATAATCCGGCAGACACGCCGGCCGGCAGTGTCCAGCCCGGTTTGCCGGCCGGCCTCCGCCATCACGGCGGCGGCAATTTCCTCCGCATCCATGCCTTTGCGGAGCGCTACGACCAGTTCACTGGTTTCCCCGGCGCTCAGAACCATAACCCGACCGGCGCCAAGCTGCTTACCCCAGACAACCACCTCGGCCTCGGTACTTTCCGACGCAAACCACCTGGGGATTGCGTCCCCGGTGCGCTTGCCGACCAATCCCAACCGCCGTTCTTCGAAAATCAGTATCGCCAAAACCGGCGCACGACGGTGACCGGTAATCAGGCGGCGGCAACCGTCAATCACTTTCATGTTCATTAACCAACTCCACTCGGATATAATTAGCACCCGGCGCCAGTTCGATGTCCAGCACGCCGGAATTTTGTTTGTTCACCGTATCGGCCCCGGACTGAAAATAACCGTACAGGTACAGCTTTCGTCGCCCCGGGGTCAGATTAACCCATTGCAGGATGTTGAAATCGCCGGCCGGGTCGTCCGGCTGGTAATCAGCGGCGGCATGAGCATTGCCGCCGGTCGCAACCTCGACCTCATAAACCGGCGCGGCGGTGCCGGTGCGGCTGACCCCGGCCCGTAAAATCCGCAGATGTTTTTCATCCTCAACCGTATAAGTTTCCGGCATGAAGACCGCACCGGCCAAAAAGGTCAATATCTGCTTCGGCGGCGGATAGACGCAGCGCCAGGTCAGTTGATGATCGGCGATCAGAGTGCCATACGGATTGAACCGGGCGATCGGCCATGTCGGTTCGGAAGCGCCGCTGTGAGAGGTGACGGTACACCGAAAATACTGTCCGAACGAATTTTTAATGATCGTGTTGTTGCGGAAAACCGTACTTGCCTGCCAGGAGGTTTCCATCGCTTCGTCGGGTACGGGGATGAACTCCCATGCCAACTCGTGATCGGCTACGGTTCCGCTGCCGGGCCATACCGGTTCCGAGGTCCCACTCCGACCGAAAGAGTCCTGACGCCGTTCACAAACCACGCCCACTTTCCGGCCGTTGGCATCGACGCCTTTAAGGTAAGTTCCAACCTCATATTCCGTTCCCGCCGCCCAGGACGGCGCCCCGTTTATCGGGGCAATAAAAATCCCCGGCGCCGCATCATAAACCACCGGCGCCGCCAGCGCCCCGGGCGAACGATAAGACACCGCCACCGTCAGCGACGCCAGATGATCGGAATATGACACGGCTCGCGGCAAATCAAAACTCAAATCCGCCGCATGCCAGGATTTGCCGTCGTCAACCGCACTCTCCTCGCCGTCGCTCCCCAGACTGCGAAAACGCTCGAGCGTCACTCCGACGGAAGCGTCGGTACGCCACTGATAATGACCGGCCGCGTCCTTGCCGTAATACGACCATGGGTTGCCCCAGGCATCCTGCCAGTTACCGGAGGCAGCACCGGACAGCGCATGGTGTCCAAGATCGAGATACGGTCCATTCCAGCCCCCGGTCATGGTAATTTCCGGCCAGTCGCCCGCGGCGTCGAACTTAAGGTTCCGCTGCCGATAGGCGTCCCCGCCGGGATTGCGGTACAGATCGAGCAGATTGCAATGCACCGCCCCGTCATCCGCCGCGGGCAGTTCCCCCACATCGGTCAGAAAACGTTGATAAGCCCCGCCGGCAATGGCGTTGCGGACGTTACAACCGCCGGTTTCCATACAACTAACGCGGTGGCGTTGCTCCATGTCCTCGAACAGCGGCAGTGTCAGCGACGCGGCAAGCGTCAGTATGCCCAAAACAATAACCAGCTCCAACAAGGTCATATTCTTCCGCCGGCGCCGCCCGGCCGGATTGATGCCGTTGCACATTGAAAACTCTCCTCCTCTACCAGGTCGCCGTCGGCAGCAAACGGATAATGATATCGTCATTGCCGTCGTCGCGGTTGTCCGGGGTTATTTCTCCGTCGTCATTCAGCCGGAAATTGTCGTCGTCATCGTACAGATGCGCCGGAGTGGTGTCCCAAACTCCGTTCACGCCGGTACAGATCAACACCAGCTTCTTATATTTCCGCAATTTGGCGGCGGCGGTGTCGCTTGCCGTAATTATCGGACAAATAACCCGATAATAACCGCCGTAAGTATCTTTGACCACCGGAATAGTGGTTCCGGCCGCAACCTTGTCCTGTCCTGGAGCCACCGGTTCGGCGGCGGCGGTATCCCCGGTCGGGGTCGCCATCACCTCCCGTCCTTCCCAACTCAGATAAGGACCGCGACGCCCGATGCCGGTGACGGCATCATATTCGGCATATTTGACGACCGGGTTGTCAGCCTGATACGTCGCCCCCCGGGGATGTTCCTCCTGCAACAGCGGCCACAAGCCATAATTACAGATATCTTTCAGTTTGGCCGGATAATTTTCCAGACCCACGTCGGCAGAAAAACGCCGGAACGCCGACTGGATTTCCTGCATTTCCGCTCGGGCCACTTTATCCTTAGCATCTTCCCTGGCGCCGCTGAATCCCGGCAGCACCAACGAAACCAACACCCCCAGAATCGCGATTACAATCAATAACTCCAATAAGGAAAAACCATTTTTCTGTAACGACTTATGCCTGCTCTTCCGCTTGCTCATGGGTGAAAAACCTCATTATAATTGTGTTGACCCACCATTTACTGCGGCAGCGACACGGCCATGACCATTCCGTGGCGGTGCGGCAATAAACAATTGGGAATAGTGCCGGGAACAGGAAACCATTGCTCCCATCCCCGGCCACATGGAACCTTTAACTATTCAATTCGTTATGCCCCCTGCCATTTAGAATGCGGTCTGGCTGAGCACGCCGCATTCCGGGCAAGCCGTCCCGGCCAGCTTGGCAGGATTTTTCCCGGTGCTGTCGACCAGGAAGAACGTAATGTAATAGCGCAGTTTGCCGTCAGCCGGCCACGGGCATTTGCCGACCAGCGGCACCTGAATTTTGGATTCCACTTCGGTGTCACCGCTATCCAGATAAGCATTTTCCCAATCGATCGTCGGCGCGACAAACAACGGAATCATCTCATCGTATTTGTCGGAGTTATCCGCCAAAATCTGGGCAAAATCTCTACCGTTGAATTCCAGGACCGAATCTTCTTTGGCAACTGGAGATGCCCCGGTGGTATCATACGTTTCGTACCAGTCCCCTTTAATTTTCGCCACTTTGAAGGTAGTAACCGTGCCTTCGCCGTCTTCCGAATAAATAGCGCTCGCCGTCTTGGCCCCTTCCGCCAGTTTGGTGATTCCAGCCGCCGCCAGCGATTTGGATTCATTCTCGGTCAGCGCTTCAATGGTCGACTTATTGGCCATGTTGTAGCAGGTCGGCGGGGTCGAAAGATCTTCGCCGTCGACATTCTCCAACGTTGCGCCGCCATCCCACAAGCCGGTGTGGAATCCGGACGGATATACGCCGTTCATGGTGCGAAACATATTCAGGAACCGCACCGTGCCCGCCTGGTTGTAATCGCACACCGTATCCTTGGCCTGCGATTCCGAAGTGGCGAAATGGGGTAGAATCAACGCCGCCAACGCCCCCATGATGGCAATGACAATCAACAGTTCAATCAGTGAAAACGATTTCACCGCAAACTTTCGCAGCTTTGAAGAAACAATACTTTTCATGATTTCTATTTTTCCCTCACTTAATTTTTCATCTTATGCCGTACGAACCCCATGTTCGACGTCATTATGCCAGGTCCACCCACAGGACTTATAACCGTTGCGCAATTTTTGCCGGGCCCGCCCCGACCTTTTTTCCATCCTTTCCTTGACACCTCCGTTTTCTTTATTTTGTCGGTTAAAACCGGAAATTATCCTGCTTTTTCCAGTAAAGCACAACGCATCCCTCCCCATTCCCATTGCCGCATTACGTTAAAACCGACCTCGGTCGCCGCGGCAATCTCCCGACGCATTGTCGCGGCGGTAACATGCCATTTCGGTTCGACAAACAAGCACCGCGACAACGGTTTCAACGTCCGCTTGATTTCTCGGAAAAATACCCCGGCATCAATCGTCTCATGTACCACCGCCACCGCCAGAGCAAAGTCGATTCGTCCATGCCAGAGTTCCAGATGCAGCGAGGACTGACAACAACAATGCAGCATAATACGCTCATGAAGTGCCGCCGCCAGCGCCCGATGAAATAACCGGGTCAACATTTCGTCCTGCACATCGACACATAAAACCACCCCGTTTTGCCCCACCATCTCCGCCGCCGGCAAACTGAAAAATCCCATGGCGCAACCGGCATCCAACACCGTCATCCCCGGTTTGATCCACGGCGCCAGAAATATGCGGGGATTTTGCCACCAGCGCCGCAACGGGGAAAGCAAAATCGGCCCCATCCATACCGGACATATTCTTTTGTTTATTGCCGTCGCCATAATCAATTCCCGGTTCCTTGGGATTGGTGCGATGACGTTCCGGCCGGATAATCCACCACAAACCGGTATTCCTTGCCGCAACGCAGCAGAATTTCCTTCTGCCCCCGCTTGAGAAAACGAATATTCACCTCCAGGCTGCCATAACCGTCATGCGCAAAAATTTCCTGAAACAATTCCAGCAGGCGCGCTTCGACGCCATGCAGTCCGGAAAATTTTTCTCCGTCGCCAACCACCTTTTCGTCCATCTCTTTTTCCGACCTCATCATTATTGACCAGTTTGGGGAGCGATAAAACATCGCCTTAAATAGGTTTGCCTAATTATTACAACAAATAAAAACCATTCCGTTCATCCGTAAAACATGATTTCATGCTCGCATCCCCGACTCCGGCGGCGGCAGCAACATGGAAGATATTATTGTGCCGAAAGTCCAATAATGGTAGCAACCACCTTCAATTCAGCGTTTAAACCTACCACCGGTTCACTTTCGGATTCATATGATAATGTCATCTCGGCAACATCGGTCGGAACAACTCCTGACTCGCGATCCTGTTTAATGACGACGCTTACATTATAACACCGTTTTGAATAAAAGCAATTAGGCTTTCCTACTTTTTGAGATATTTTTTTGTCACTCTCCCAAACAACAGCAGTTACACGGGGGAGACGGAGGCATGAAAAGGCCGCAAATGATGGGAAAAAGCCTGGGCCGGAAAAAGGGGAAATTGTCTTTTACTCTTGATTTGATCCGGAATACGGATTATAGATTGCGATGAAAACCATCACCATAACCCAAAAAGGCTGAAGCTATGTTACCACCGCCGACATTCTGGACCCTGCTCGATCAACTGGTACGGAAAAATCCGCTGGTGATCGACCGCCCCGAGGGTCATGTCATCCCCCGCTATCCTCATCTTCGCTATCCGCTGGATTATGGATATCTGGAACATACCACCGCTGCAGACGGCGCGGGAATCGATCTCTGGCGCGGCAGCCTGACCGAAACAATGCCGACCGGCATCATCTGTACTATCGATATGGTCAAGCAGGACGCGGAAATCAAGATTCTCTGCGGTTGCACGGAGGAAGAAATGCAAACGATCCTTGCTTTTCATAATAACCATCCGACGACCATGCAGGGAATCTTGATTCGCCGGGAATAGCGCCATCATAAATGAAAAGCCGATCCGGCATGCTCATCCCCGCTATGCTTTATTATCTTTATGCGACGTTTTCCCCCGCCGGACCATCTCTTCCTGTTTATGCATTAATGCCATTCCGGCATCTTTGATGCAATGCCAAGCCAGTCTCACCATAAAGATTCAATATTTCTTTAACAGCGCCTTCGAACAGGTTGCCATGCGAACGACAGATATCTTCCATAAAATGTTCATCTCTGGGACAGCACCCGAACTTCCGAGCAAAGCCGAGCTGGAAGATAACGATTTCTTCCATCCCAAGGTATAATATTTATTGTTTCATTCCTGATTACATACGTAAACGAGCCTATGACACAAATGGAACACCAAAGTCTTGGCACAATTTGACATAACAAGAAATACTAATATATTTATAACATACAACTCCAGTACGTATGTTGGTGTTCTAAACACAGACATTCACCCCGATATAAGCACTGTATGGAGGAGGAAGAAATCTGGAATAGATATTCTCAAAAATCAAACGACTCAAACTAGAATGCTTAACGTGGTTATTTCGAAGAATTATTGGGCGACAGTAAATTTATTTACATTGAGTTCATTTTGATAATTACTTATAATATATTGATCAGAAACAAAAATATTTGTAGTTTTGAAAAGATGTATTATATTATTTGGCATGGAAATACAAGATGCCAGACGAATCTCATCCGGGGTGTTATATGAACGCCGGAAACAGGCGATAATGCTTTATCAAAGAGGCATGACGCGTCGTAAAATCGCACCGATAGTAGGCGCGAGCCCTTATACGGTGGGCCAATGGATCAAGGCTTGGGAAAAAGGAGGTCAGGCCGCATTGAAAGTTCGACAAAAAGGCCGCCCGGTGGGGTGCGGAAGAAAGCTGCTGCCGCATGAGGAGCAGGAAATTCGGAAGGATATTACCGATCGTTGTCCGGATCAACTGAAGTTGGACTTCGCGCTGTGGACCCGTCGAGCCGTTCAGTTGCTGATCAAGCAGAAATATTCGGTGGATTTGACGTTACAGGGAGTGGGAAAATATTTGGCGAAGTGGGGATTTTCGCCTCAGAAGCCGATCCGCCGAGCATACGAAAGGAATGATGAACGGGTTCAGGTTTGGTTGCGTGAGGAGTATCCGGCGATTGCAGCAAAAGCCAAGAAAGAAAACGCGGAAATTCACTGGGGAGACGAAACCGGTTTGAGGAGCGACGATGTCAATGGCCGCAGTTATGCCCCTAAAGGTAAGACGCCGATTCAACGGGTAAAAGGAACTCCGGAAAAGGTGAATATGATCAGTACGATAACCAACCGTGGACAAATACGCTTCATGTTTTACAAGGAAACGATGACTTCACAACTTCTGATCAAGTTTCTAAAGCGCCTGATTCGCAGTTGTGACCGCAAAATCATCCTTATTATGGACAATTTGCGAGTCCATCACCGCAAGGTTTTGCAAGCATGGTTATCAGAAAACAAGGCGTTTCTTGAAATCTTTTATTTGCCAAGTTACAGTCCGGACTTGAATCCGGATGAAATATTGAACAGCGATTTGAAAAGTGCATTATCGCACAAGCCAGAATTACGCCGCAAAGGCGAACTGGAGGTAAACGCAAAGGCTCATATGCGAAGCATCCAGAAAAGGCCAGAACATATCAAAGCTTTATTCCAAAAAGATTCGGTCAGGTATGCTGCATAAAAATACAAGTGAGGTAATTTCAAAAGTTTTTAATTCTGGGGGATGAAAAAAGAGGCAGAGGGTTCATCTTAAACTCCGGGCGACCAAACCTGGAGGGAAAATGAACGATCTGCCGAAGCTTTATTTTACGATGGAA
>JAQUZV010000040.1 GCA_028691155.1 Victivallales bacterium | reverse complement strand
CTCGCCTTTCAAGCCCTGCAACACGATTGTAAGCTTTTCCTTGCCGGTCCATTGTTTCTTGGCACCCATCGTTGATCCCCTTCTGTGACTCTCTTAATTTATCACATTTTTAGATGGGGGCAATATAGACCATCATCCAGAATATTCCATTTGTTGGTATGGAATATTATTTGGCCCATAGTGAAAACGGAAATTATTTCCCTCTTTTATTTTCCAGTTATTTCAAGACAAAAAATAAATATGCCAAAAGTATTATACTGGAATCATTACAACGCGCCTTTCCCGATATCCAGGGTAAAAATGATGATGAATTCGTAAAAAATGCTCAAATGTGGTATACGAAAAATCGTGACGATTTTATAATAAATAAATATTACTATAGTGTATCCGCGCCTGTGATGCCCTCAGACACCAATTTATTTATACTGAAAGAAAAGTATCACGATTGGGAATCTCGAAACCGCCCCGTAACTTTAATCGGCGAGTAAATAATGAGAGGAATAAATTGTGCGTAAATTGTCGTTTGCATTTCTTGCGTGTCTTATTTTAAATGGTTGTTGCCTGTTAATATCAAAACCTGTTTTTGAGGAAGTTGAATTTAAGAACTTAACCGGCAATGGTATAAAAATAATATATACTGACTCTGACAACATAATTCCCTTGAGCAATGAAGAGATTGGCACACTTAAACTTGAAAAATCAAGATTGATAAAAGTATATTTCTCGGATTCAAATAATACTTTTGAATATGATTTATCAAATTTATACGATATTGCCGTAATTGATGATTCAAAATCAGGGCCCTGTTTTTGGGGGCATATTCACTTGGTCTATCCGTGTAAAGTGACAAAAAACAAAACATTGATTTTTTACGAAGGTATAGATGTTTCCATCATTTATCCCGTCGATTCCAAGAAAGAAAGAATCATTTTGTATAAAAAACCTCCACCGCCGGAAAAAGATGTGAAAGAAACAAAAATATTTTTCCCCGAAGATTAAAAGGCGCCGTTACATTTCATAGCCCACGAAAAAGAAGACCATTTATATCGTTCTATTACGATGGAGAGACCGGATGGGAGCACGACACAACTACCGCGATTACAGTTCCGTCCTCCACCGCCGGCTCAGCCGCGACCCGATGGAGAAAAAGGAGTCCATTATATTCAGGGCTTGCCGAACGAGCAGCAAATAATTTGTTATAGGGGGTGCCGAACATACCGCCCGCTGATATCCTTGTGGATTTTGTGGAAAGCAGTGACAATAAAAGCCGGCCCGGCTCCGGCATCCGCCGGATCGGGTTGGCGGTCAGATATGGTGATCGCCATGACGGTTTCGGAACCATCCCGACGTTTTGCCATCACCCGACTCCTTCCCCATCGGCGCCTGCATTGGCCGAACTTTCCTGCAATCGCATTGCGGGCGGAATTGTCCGCCAATTCCTGTTGCCGCAACTCCGGATTCCGTTTCCCGGGTGGTCCCCCAAACAAAGACCGGACAACCGGATGCCACGCGCCGCACAGTATCGCAGATATTTCCGATGAAACCGTTTATCGCCATATCGTGAAAGATGATCTGAGCGCTGCGGTTAAGACTGACCGTCCGGGCCTGGTCCGGCAACTAGTCGGCGTTCATTTTCGGCGCCGTATTTTTATCGCTCGCCGTCGCCGCCCCCTCGGGAGAAACGGCCGTTGCCGAAGATGGCGGACAAAAATATGCCGCGATAATTTTTTCATCACTGGGTGGAAACACCTCCGCCACCGAAATAAATTGCAACAGCCGTTTTTCCCGGTCGGGACTCAACTGATACTTCCCGATCTGCTTCCGCCACCATTGTTGTTCCTTCCGGTTGTCGGTCAGATGCTTTTCTCCGGGTACCCCCTCCGCGCTTGCGGCAATTATTTTTTTGTGCAAACGCCATTTTTCCAGCAAAAAACCGAATTGCGTATACCCGGTGGCGATAATTTTATCCATATTGTCCGGAACATATGCTTTCAGTTTGGCAATGTCGTCTTTGGTCTTGTATCTCCGGACATATGTCTGCCAAACCGGCAACGTTATACCGTGCTTTTCCATATTCAACGCGTCATAAACTTCTTTATATGAGCTGCCACCTGAAAGCATGGTTTCCAGACCGGCAATGATCGTCGCCGAGGCGGTTTTAACCGCGGCAAACGATTCCATGGTGATATGCTTCTTCTTGAGAAAAAAAGCAAGGGCATCCCGTTTTTCCCGATCGCTCAGCGAACATTTATTGCGGATAATTTCCTGCCGGATAATTTCCCGTGCCAGTTCGCCATCGGTCTGCTCCGACGGCGATTCTGCCGCCACGGCAACAACCGCCACCGCCAAGAGCGATACCCCAACCATAAACGCTGCAACATAATCATCCTCCCGTTAATTCATAATCACGCCGATTATCGCAAAAAAAACGCCAACCGAATCCTGCGGATGCCCCCAAAGCGTTCGGATATGTTCCTAAACCGTCGGTGGTCCCCCCGTCAAATACCACTATACCACAACACCCTCCATTTTTCCATCATGGAGCGGTCAAAATCTCGACCCCGAAAATGCGACACATCGTGTCAAACCGCGCCGCCGTATCGATTCCGAATTTCATGACCGAGTCCCGCGCGGCAGCAACCGTTTTTTCTTTCATGTCACCCGACTTCGAAAAAAATTTATCCGCCAGGCAAATCAGTTGTTCTTCCGGCGTTTCCGGCAGATAATCCCGTTCCGGGATCGGAAGCTGCCGCCGCCGCACCTCCGACGCGGTGATGCCGGTTCCGATATGCCGTTCGCAAATGCGGGCATACGGCTCCAAATCAAGTCCGTACCGCCGACCGTAATCGCGCAACATTTCCCCGCCGATAATGCCATGCGCAAGATACGGCGCGGTCCCCGTACACCGAATCTTCGGCGCCCGACAGCGGCCGATGCCGATATCATGCAGCATCGCCCCGTCGGCCGCCAGCCGGGTATCGACAGGTAACGGCACACCAACCGGCCGGGCCCCAAATGCCAACGCCTTGTCCCGCACCTGCCGACCGTGTTTCAGAAGCAATCGGCGCAACGGGGTGTCGTCCGGGTAAAAATGGCGGATGATATCCAAGGGATCGAACCCGGAAAGGAGCTTGCGCCGCGGCGTGGTTATTGTTTCCGGCATAATGTCTTATCCCCCTCTTTCCGGGCCATTGCCTCGGCCACGGCGGCCATTCGTTCGGCCGGCGTACCGGTCAGGAGAAGATACGGAATTTTCCGCCGCCGGAGATCGGCAATGATGGCCTGCTGAAATTCATGCCGTTTCTGATCGCCGCTGCGATCGGGCGTATCCTCGTAGGGAATATCGTCGCCGCAGAGGAAAAAGAGATCGTAACGCGAGGCGTTTTCTTCCGCGACCCGAGTCACATATGGCGTCGCGGCGCCATGATAATCCAGCGAAAACATGTAGGTGGTGATCGCATTGGTGTCGATGAAACAGTAGCGGTCGGAGGCCAGAAACGCCCGTTCTTCGCTGGCGAGATGCCCGGCCACAATGGCATCGAAACCCTGTAGAGGAAAGCGTCGGTCGACCTGGTGTTGCTCCCAATATTCGCGCCCGTACTCGGGCACAAACCGGGTATGGTATTTCTGGGCCAACGCCGCCGCGAGGGTGGATTTTCCTGTCGACGGCGCACCGAGAAACACGCATTTGGTAATGAGATCGCGATAAACGACATCGCTGATGTATTGCCGGCAGGCATAAGGATTTTCACGGATTATCGTGCCGGAAACCGGTACTATGACGCGGTCGTCATCGACTCTCCGGTCAACCGCGCCCAACGCCCGGCTCACATGTTCCCCATAAAATTCACTGGAATAAAAATGGGTGATCTTCGTTCCGTCGAGCATTTTCAGAATGTACTGCTCGTGCATGATTTCCACCTCGCGATCATGCGAAATAATCTCCGGTCCGTCCCACGCTTCGATAACATGAATCTGCGGATAAAGTTGCCGCAGCCACGCCGCACGAACCGGCAGCTGCACCTCATACCACGAAGTATGGTAAATCATTACCGTTACTTCATCCATTTCGCGCAGGGCCGTTTCAATCATCAGTTGATGGCCGCGATGCAGCGGCGCGAATTTTCCCAGCGTCAGGCCGTGCGTAGGCATGGTATCATCTCCGTTTCGGGGTCCGGCGACCGCTGGTAACGGTGCCGCAACGCCCCACCCCAACGCCCGGCGATTGCCGACGCCGTCGTCATGGCCCGGTACCGCCGTCGCCAGATCGCGCCCCCCACAATTCCAGGTTCAAACTTCACCTCGTACCTCACAGTTTAAATGTCCAATACTTCAATCACTTACGATTAAGGACCTTTCCTCAAATTCAACAGTTCAATATCACGGCATATCGGGCCTTGTTTTCATTCCACCATTTTTGGCAGTCGGCGGCGGTTTTCAACGCGGTTTGATTACTTAAAGAACCAAACATCGGAATTAAATCATTCGCTCCTTCCGTTATTTTTTTCACCAGCAATGGCAGAATAATAATGCCCATGTTCTGAAGTTGGGTATATTTTTCTTTTATTACCGCACTATTTTGACCTTTCTTGACCTCGAGATAGTCCTGGTATTTTTTTTCAAACAGTTTTGGCGTCAATGTTCGCCCATGATTCCACCAATATACATATGGGGAATCATACTCGTTTTTATCGGCCAGGTTGCAATACGGAATATACTCGAAATTATAATCCGTGAGGACTATCTTTCCGGTTTCAACCCGGAATTCGTCCTCGAATTTTACTTTGGTTAAGTCAACAAAAATTGCAGCAATAAATAAATCCCCGGAGTTGCTTTGCATTTTTTTTACCAATAGCGGCAAAATAACATTTCCTTTCCGGATGATTTTCCGGTAGGAATCTGTTTTCATCGGCGGTAACCTGGATGATATGGCTTCCGTCCGACGCCATTGCGCCAGAACAATTTCACGTTCATGTTGCCATTGCCGCAATAAATCATCCAAGGTTATATCCAGGGACGGCGCGGCGGAATACCCGACGAATGCGGGTAAAAACATACTGCCCAATCCAACCAGAAGCATAACCGGGGAAAAACCGAATGGTTTCATTTGCCAAATTCCTTGCATGATTATTCAAATTCGACTCCCGACCCTTTCCGACCGACCTCACCACGCCGACATGTTCATCAGATAATCGGCGTGCCGGGTTCCGACCACGGCGCATTATCACTCCGGAGATTTTTTCTCCGCCCGACAATGGTTCAGCCGCTGCAATCGTTGGTTCAACCGCGGCCCCCCCCGATAATTGGTGACGACCGGATTGTCCGAAGAAAAAATCGATGGGTCAGAACCATTCGTTCCTCCGGCGATTTACCGGAATTCAATCCCGTAACCAGTTTCAACGCATCCTGAATTCCAGTTACCGTCATGTCCCCTGACTCGTCGGTAAAAAACAATGCCCCGCCATTTTTCAGGACTTCGGCAAAATGTTGCGTCTGGGCTATGGTCTGCTCATAAATACGGAATAGAGGAAGCGGTTTCCTACGGGGATACGCTAGGCAAACGTCGCTAATATCACCGGCAAATGTTTCAATGTGGGCATCATTGGCACTTATACGCACCACCTTTTTCATATTTGGAAGAGCTCGAAATACGTCCTCCATAATTTTTATTTCTTCTTCCCTGGAATAATGTTTTTGTACAAATGCCACTTTGGCCCTAAAATATTCAGCCAGGGATGAATCATGAAGAGCGGTATTTTTATTAATATTTGCCGGCAGTTGAGGATCGATATCACCTTTATATCTACGATATTCAGTCGATGAATATTGCTTTATTTTCGTGTTGTTGAGGTAAAAAATACATCCACCGACATAGGTATCGTCCTGTCCTTCTTTTAAAACTTTCTTCAATTCCATCTTATAAGGCGCATCCAGATATTTCCCATTAATAAAGACAAATCCCGCATCAATGATTTCAGGGGAAAAATCACTCATCTTTTCGAATTGCCCGATGGTCTCAGGAATTTCTCCGGCCGACAACGCGGAACCGACAACCATGAGGACCGACAACCATACTTTTCTCATTTTTTCTCCTCTACGAAAATATACCACGTGAATAGTTTGGAATACTATTTCAGCGTTTTTAAATCCCGCAACGCATTGGTCACATAGTCATAAACCTGATTATCATGGAAAACATCTTTCTGGTCAAGAAAAACCAAGAATTTTTCCAGCCGCGTCTTACGGGAAGTTGATTGCCGGTACCCTTCCTGATGTTTCACCAGAAAAACATCCACTTCATAATAAATACCCCAATTGGCATCCTGCTGCGACCAGTCAAAGATGAGCTGTAAAGCTTTTTTCTGCTGGTTCAAGGGATAGGCTTCATACTGGCGGCAAATATACCCAAAAGGCAGAATACGTTGCGACGCAACCCAATCATTATCCGTTGTCATTATTTCATTGATAAATGAATCGGTCAGGATTTGCCGGCCATATAAATCAAGGTACGTTGCCAACGCCACCGTTCGGGAAGTTTTAAACATATCCTGAAGGATCAACCGTTGCAGAATATCCCGCGTCTTGTTGTCGTCGGCATGATACCAACGTAACAATACAATAGCTTTCATGCCGATAAGACGTTGCTTCGGCGTTAACGCCGCGGCCTTGTTTTGAAGAAAGATGTCGTTGATGAGTTCACCATCGAGAGAGAATATATCTTCCGGGGACAATGATGCTTTTTTTCTCCAGCTCTCCACTTGTTGATGCAGCGGAATATCATTCACCGACGCTTCAGACAGCAATAATTCTTTAAATATATCATTCGTTGATGCGGCATTTGTTTTTACCGGCAATAAACAGGTCATGCATAATAAAATAATTGGTGCACGTATGTTCATTTTTTTCTCCGGGAAATCTGTTAATCCAGGGATTTTTTATCGTATCACGGCATTCAACCGCGCCAGCCATTTTTTATTGTTATCTTCCTCATCGACCGAAATCACTTCCGTATGCGGAATGGGTTTCATTCCCGGCGACATTGCGGTTTTATCGAAATACATCCGCAAGGGCAGAACGCTGTCGTTCCGATGGGCCGCGATCGACATATGGTCGAACGGATTTTCGTACTCCGAATTGAACGTAACGATCCCGGCAATCCGTTTATTTCCGTTGGCCAGGGCCGCCGCGGCCAGAATCTGGCCGCCGATGCCGCGTCCCACCACATATACCGGCAATTCGCGCCACTCCGGATTTTTCAGCACATCCGTCAGCGCCTGCTTCATCTGTTCGAAATCCTGCCGATAATTATCGCCGACTTTGAACGAAATCGGCAATACTTTTTTATGGGACAGATCATAGAGGACGTCCTGCGGCAGCACGGAAAAATTGTCGTTCCCCTCGTCGGCATAAATGACGATCCGGTCGACCGGTCCTTCATACGGGAAAACCGCCATGACCGGCCCAGCATCATTTTCCAGTTGGCGATTAACCTCATGCGGCACCCGATCCCAACACGCGGCAAATTCCGCCGATGGGAAATATCGTTTTTTTCCATTCTGCTCCCGACAGACGGGCCACTCTTCAACCGGAGGGATTTTCCCGCCGTTGCGATCCCGCAGATTCACCATGTCCCGGATGAAAATATGCATCAGATGATAGGACATCTCGCCGGCGGAATGATGATCCTCCCCGTTCGTTGCGGTTTCCGCCCGCAGCACCTGTTGGCCCTGTGTTTCGGCCTGCCGCTGAAAAATCCTTGTGTTCGGAATGCCGTAACAGCCCCAGGTGTTCAGCGCCAGCCAGGCACTTCGATTGCCCTTCCCGACCGGGTCATACTTGGACCCGCCGCACCAGGCCGCCGCCGCCACCCGGTCGGGATATGACGCCGACATCATTTGCGCCATGCTGCCGCCGGAAGATTCCCCCACCATCAACAACGGACGATGTTCGAGATGGTTTTCTTTTTCGATGCGTTCCTGAATCCCGAAAAATATTTCATACCAGCCGGCTTCCGGGAAAATATAGTACTTTTTACGGTCATGGGTGACCTTCGTATCGGTTTTGATTGCCAGCGAGAAAATCGTAAACCCCAGTTTTTCGGTGAAATACCAGTGCCACGGCTTCAGCCCCCGCTGAATCTCCGCCGCATCTCCATTGTACGGCGCATAACAGACCACATTGGATGCGCTCGGTTTCGGCCTGCCGTTTTTGTCTACCGGGATCAGGTAACGGACCGTGATCTTGTCATTCAGATAGCGGTTTACCTTCAGGGTGAATTCTCCCTCGCGAATCCCGGGAACCGTTTTTTTCACTTTTGCCGCGACGGTTTTTTCCGGTTTCCGCGTTTGCCACATTTCCCGTTCCCAGGTAAACCAGGATACCGTCTTGCCCGCAACTACCAACAATAATATTCCCATCAACCAGACTAACCATCTGCTTTTCTTCTCGTTCCTCATTTTCCTAATCCTTTAGCAGCACTCGCCGCATCGAAAAAATAAAAATACTTCCGGTTGTTTGGTTTAACGGGTCTCGTTCAAAATTCCGATTTTCATGTCAAAACTCATTTCCCGGCCCCCCACGATTGGTGTCAGTTGGTTCCATTCGACAAAAATTATTCTATCAAAAAAGCCGCAGTCCGAAGTTGGATTCCGGCCGATTCGGCTGACGGTTTTCCGGTTCCGACGGCGGCGCTTCACTGGCATTCCCGACAATGCCATATTCACGGTCTTGTGTCTTTTTCACGATAGTAAGACGCGACCCGAGTAACAGGAAGATGACCCGGGCTGGAAATGAAACTAATCAGGCGTGTCTTCCGCATTGTTTACGGCCTCAAGCACTATTGCATTATTGTATGTTTTCACCGAGAACGACTTCTCTCTTTGAATTGCATCGACAAGGGATTTTATACGGTTTGCATCCATCCCCAACGTGGATAAAACAATTTTTTGTCCGGTAATTTTCTGACCGCCGACAGGGCGCCGATCAACGCTTTCATTTATAACACATATTATATTGGTGAAAGGAGCAATACCCTTTAATTTATCTTTAACTTGAATTTCCAGATTTTGGTAGTTCAATACCGATATGGTCCATGAAACGCCCCGGCTTTTCAATTGCAGCGAATGCCCTGCGGCGATGGTAAGTTTTTCATGGTAATCGGATATACCCCGTTCGACGCCATCGATAATTTTCCGATATCTAACTCCCGACGCCGGGAACTGCAATGAAATACCATGAGGCTCGAATTTGAATTCGGAATACAGCACTGAAAACGACGTTGAAATATCAGCGGCAAAGACAACGTGACAAAGGCCGAGATAAATGATCACATGCCATACTCTCTTCATGATAAACATCCCCTCCGTTGATTAAGATGTTGATCCCCATTTATCGTTGATGTCCACGGCGCCGTTGCCGTCATCGGTTGCCGTCCGCGGCGAAGAAGCGGCGCGAATTCTCCCCGCGTCGGGCCGTGCGGATGCATGCCGCCGTCTCCTCTTCGGCGCCTCGCGACCAATTGTACCAGCCATAGACCGCATTGATGAGGTAGGCGCTCCACATCGTCGTCATCAACGCGCCTTCGGGACTGCCGGCGGCCCAGCGGAGACTCCACATGAGAACGGTAAAAACATCCAGCGTGAGCCAGCAGGCCCACTGCTCCCGAAAACGCCACACCATCAAAAGAGTGGCCGCAATCGACAGCACATCGGTAAGAGCATCGATATAAGGCGTATTCTGTCCCGCAATCCGCGACAGCCCCCACCCCAACGCCACGGTGGCAATCAGGCACATCACCGCCAATGCCAGATGCCATGATCGGGCCAACCGGCGCATGACCAGATGTCCGGCGGTTTTCATATTGCGCCGCCACATGAAAAGTCCGACGATGGTGCTCGGCAGAAAGAACAGGAGATTCAGTCCCATTTCGCCATACAGTCCGTTGGCATAGGCCACCCCGGCGTAAGTTAAAATATTGACGTATCCCCACCAGAAAGACCAAATGCTGCCTTTGGCCGTCAACACCACACAAACCACCCCGGTGATAAAGGCGGTAAAACCCAACCAGGTATCCTTTGACCACCAGGTTAAAATCAGGGCAATCAGACAAAAAACCGCCAGCCAGGTAATTTCAAACGGCCGCCACGGCCGCAAAACTTCTTTGACCGCGGCAGCGGCCGTCGGCGCCCCCCGCTTTTCACCCCCCGTTTCACTCGACATCGTCTCTCCCCGTGCGGTTATTTTTTATGCCGGGAAAATCGGCTTCCATTCCTCAATGACGGAATTTTCCACTTTTTTCATTAACCCCAATCCCCAAGCGTAGCTTCATCATGATGATAATTTATCGTTCAATCCTCCCGGTACAAGCCCAATAACGGCAAAATGTCTCCAATTTAATAATTTGCCCCCGGTTGAAAATCTCTCCGCCATGGCAGCAACAACTCAAACATAAACCGGCCGAAACGAGACGATTGATGCCATGCGCCCGATCCCCTCTCCCTCCCTTCGACCATCGGGAAATGCGGCTCGGTATCCCCGTCGCCCCGCCCCCCAACCTTTCCCCGGACAAACCCGTCATGACCGGGTTGCAATAACCGGGGCGTGATGATAAATTGCCTACTGCAATCAAGCAGGAGAACAATACCATGCGGTGGCGGCAACATCTCTTTATTATTCTGTGGTTCGCGGGAGCCGGGATGCTTCATGCCGACGACTGCAATCTGGCCGAAATCGCCCGCACCGCCGCCGATCAGTATCGTGCCGGAAAATACCGTGACGCCATCACCTCCTATCGCGCCGTTCTGCCATTGGTGAGTGAAAAGGATTACCCCACCGGCATCCCGTTCCGGCTCTATTACGGGTTGGGAGAATGCTATCTGGAACAGGAGCAATACCGGGAAGCCCTGGCCGCTTTTCGCCAGGCCGTCGAAATCGCCTGGCTGGGACCTTATGACGAATACACCCTTTTCGACGCCTATGAATCCATCATGTGCCTGGGCCTGCAGATGCAACAGCCGGCCATCACCGTCGAATACGGTTCCCGACAGCTCGAAGCCCTCAAACGATATCCGCCGCAGAACCATTTTTTCACCACCGTGAACTGCCGTTTTCTGCTGGGTGAAGGATGGCTGGCCAGCGGCGCCTACCCCGAAGCGATCGCCAATTTCACGGAATGCCTGAATCTGCTGCACCGTTATCCCGAAAAAAATCCCCGCGTCAATATCAACGCCTATATCGGCCTGGTCCTGGCCAAACTCAGCATGGCGGAAAGCGGTCGCCGGGAATATCCCGCCGCCATGAACCGGCTGCGCGAAGTACTTGAGCTGTTCACCGCCGTACCGGCATTGACCGATGCCGACGCCTATCCGGATCTGAACCGCGCCTTTGCCGCCGCCATGGCTCCGATGGAGACGGAAAAACCCGGCGACACGCCGGAACTGGGCCGTTTTTTTCAGGATTTGGCCGGTTATTATCAGGATCACCGCGATCACCGCCGTTTCACTCATTACCAGCAGAAAGCGCTCAGGGTTTTTCTGCGCCAGCAAAACGCCGCCGCCGCCGCCGCGTCGCGGGCCGAACTGGCCGCGGCCCAACTTCCCGCCGACCCCGCCCGCGCCGCCGCCACAATTACCGCCGCGCTCAAAATGCTGCCGGAAAAAGTGGGCCGCAGCGATGACGCCGCCCGGGTCTTTTTCCTGGCCGGAAAAATTTTCCGTTGCCGGCACCAACCCGACCGCAGCCGTTATTACCTGCTGCGCGCCGCCGCCGCGTTGCCGCAGTTGCCGGAACCGCTGCCGGCCGCCCGCATCCTCACCGCCGCCGGACAACTGTTGCAACAGGAACAAAGTTATCGAGGCGCCATCCGTTGCCTCCGCCTGGCCATCGACTATGCCCGGCAAAATGACTCCGAGCCGGGTCGGGAAACGGTCATGCAGGCCCTGACCCAATTAACCGCGGTATTGCGGGAGGCCGGACAAACGACGGCGGCCCTTCAAACCGTACAGGAAACACTCCGGTATCGCCGGAAATATTTCCGG
>JAQUZV010000349.1 GCA_028691155.1 Victivallales bacterium | reverse complement strand
GCGACTGACCAGAAGCGAATCCGGGCCGCTGGAATTTCGCCTCAGTCTGCCGTGTCCGGCGGATCGGCGCTTTGACATCAGTATGCCGGAAGCGACGGCCAAGGTTTTTTATTATGTCGATTTCCAGCGCGATTACGGCCGCACCCGGCGGGCCGGAGTGACGATTCCCGGTGAAGCGGTCTGCCGGGCCTATTTTTCTTCCCGGCCATGGGTGGAAAAAGCCGCGAAAGAAAACGGTAAGTGAGACGGTGGATGGTGCTTTTTGCGGTTATATGGGGTAACCGTTCATCTCGTGATTGGTCGTGTCCGGCGGCGGTAAATTTATTTGCTGTCGTGCGGTTCGCATATTGACAAACGGTTTTTCCGCTCTATATTGTTAAGAGAGAGAGCAGGGGTTGTTTGTAATCGTCACCAGATGCAAAGGGGAAATAGATGGAAACACCGATTGTCGTTATGCTGTGCATCAGTTGCCTGACCAGTTTTGTAATTATTCTTGCCATTGCCAGGTTCGTCAAATTTTTTGATGAATTTGTAAAGTTCAAATCCCGCAACGATGTGGAACTCAATAATGCCATCTGGCATTTGAAAAAGTCGGAAGAGACCCGGGAAAAGATTCTGATCGAAGTCCAACGTCTGAACAAATTACTCTATGACCTGTATAAGGGTAAAAGGATTGATCCCTTTTCGGAAGTGGTGGAGTATAAGCAGGAAGATGTTCTTCGCCATACCAAAGCCAATGAGGCCTTTGTGTCTACGGCGACCGGTTCGCTGAAGAAGGTTCCGTCTCCCGAGGCGAACAGTCAAGAAAATGAGACAACCGGGAACGACACGCGAGTGATGGCGGCGGTTGCCGGTAAATAGATATATCTTGATGTGACATCATCCGGAGTCGGGTTTATTTTTCCCGGTTCCGGATTTTTTATGTGCGGGGAAATGAAGTGGCGTGGTGAATGCGGCGGATTTTATTCCGACGGGGTGAAATCATCTTCTTCCGCGAAATCTTCTTCCAGCCACTCGTCGTCGTCGTCGACCAGATAATTCATTGCTGCCGCCGCCTTTTCTGTCGCCTGGTGATTTTGCTGATATTGCCGGATCAGGGCCTGTTCCGGCAGCGGCTCGATCCGACCGGCCCAAGCGGCAAAATCCTCCGGCCATGGTGCTTGGAATGACATGATGCGCCCGGTAACGGGATGGGGGAGCTTCAATTTCCAGGCGTGCAGCAGCTGACGTTCGACGGCCAGTTTCTGATGCCCGCCGTAGACCGAATCGCCCAGAATCGGGGTTTTGATATGGGCCAGGTGAACGCGAATCTGGTGGGTTCGCCCGGTGAAAATACGGACGCCGAGCAAACTGACGGGGATATTGTCGATCCGGCCGAATTCCAGCAGTTCATATTCGGACACCGCCTGTTTGCCGTGGCGTTCCACCACGGCCATTTTTTTCCGGTTGACCGGATGGCGTCCGATCATGGTGGTGATGGTTTCCCGATAGTAGCGGGGGATGCCGTAAACCAGCGCGGCATAGGTTTTGGCGGTTTTACGTTCGGCAAAGGCGCGACTCAGTTGCCGCATGGCGGTCTCGGTTTTGGCGACGACCAGCAGGCCGGAGGTGTCTTTGTCCAGTCGGTGGACGATGCCCGGCCGCATTCCCGCCGCTCCCATGCCGGCGGCAAAATTCGCATCGCGTCCGATCAGGGCGTTGACCACGGTACCCGACCAGTTGCCGGCGGCCGGATGAACCACCATTCCCGCCGGTTTGTTGATGACAATCATGGCGTCGTCTTCATAGACAACCGTCAGGGGAATGTCTTCCCCGGTCAGTTGGAGCGGTTCCGGTTCGATGGCCGCGACGGTGATCTGTTCGCCGGCGGTAACCGCCGTGCGCGGGGAGGTGCAGACCACGCCGTTGCAGCTTACCGCGCCGTCTTTGATTTGTTTCTGATACCAGGCCCGCGAGTGTTCCGGCAAGGCGGCGGCCAGATATTTGTCCAGCCGTTCACCCTGGTGTTCCGGCTCAATGGTCAGTTGCAGCGGCGGCATCTTTTGGGCCCTTTCCCGAGCGGATGAAGATAAAAATTCCCAGCGGAATGATGAAGAAGCAGACCAACTGCGCCGGCGTGAAAATGCCCAGATAATGGTTTTCGTAATCGCCGCGGCAAAATTCGTCAAGCATCCGCAAGGTGCCGTAAAGAATCATATAGAGTCCGGCCACCTGACCGCCCTTGCTTCGGGGCAGGGTGTATTGCAGGATGGCAAAGATCAACAGATTGCCGGCGGACTCGTAAAGCTGAACCGGGTGCAGGGCCTGTCCCGGAAAACAGCGCCCCGGATCGGAGTCGAGCGGATAGGTGCAGCCCCAGGGGAGAAGGGTCGGATTGCCGAAACAACAGCCGTTGAGAAAACATCCAATGCGGCCGAACATGTGTCCCAGCGCCAGACTCGGTCCCAGCAGACTCAAAACCTGCATCAACCGCAGGCGGGCGATCCGGCAATAGATGACCAGGGCAATCATGGTGCAGATGAAGCCGCCGTAAAAAACCAGACCGCCGTGGTCGATGCGGAAAACTTCCCAGAAGCGGCCGCGAAATTGTTCGGCATACTGAATGACATAAAATAATCGCGCCCCGCCGATTCCGCTCAACATGCAGATGAGAAGCA
>JAQUZV010000348.1 GCA_028691155.1 Victivallales bacterium | reverse complement strand
CTGTGGCAGGCGGTGTCGAAGGAATAAAACAAGGCCACCTCGGCCCGACTGACCGTCCGCTCGTATAAGTTATGGTGTTCATGGTCAAACGCCAACATCTCCCGCACCGCTGCCCCGGTCGGCGAATCCAGCAGCGTCGTCGCCCCATGCAGACCGTACCAGACCCCGGCACCGTTGGCCAGCGCGGCCGCGTAACAGAGTCTGGTTTCCGTCGGCGAATGCAGATACCAAGACCATGGCTTGTGGTCTCCGGCCATAAAAATCACCCCGGGCCGACCGGCGGCAACGGCCTCCACCGCCTTGGCCGCCAGACTGCATTTGAAAAACGGCGTCTCCTGCGGCCGACCGTAAAACTGGAACCCGCCCTCGGTGCCGACCATATCCTCACCGGACAGAATGTCCCGCATCTCCGCCGCCGACCACTGCCCGTGCAACAACCCCACGTTGGTATAGGAGAGCCACGCCGGGTTGACCTCTTTGACCCGATGGTAAATTTTACGGGAAAACTCCAGAAACGTCCGGCGGGAAAAGGCGGCCAGTTCCGCCGGCGATGCCGTATCCAACGTCCGGTGACAAGTGGCGGCAAAGCGTTCCCGGCAGGCGGGACAACCGCAGACTGCCGCCAGCGGACCGTCGAAAAAAATTCCGGCGATATCCAGCGGCCGCAAACTCGTTACCACCGCCAGAAAATGATCGGTCCAGCCGGAATTGTAGCAGGGACGGTAATAAGTGCCGTCGTACAACCGAAGATAGTTGCCGTGAAGATCCCGGGCGGCCCAGTCATCCCGGCGGTCTTCCTGCGACGGCGGCAGAATGTGGCAGTTCAGATACATGATTACGGACAATCCGCATGCTTTCGCTTCGGCCAGATAGTCCTGCAGCAGTTCACGGTGTTGCCGCGCATCGTAAACGGCGGTGTACAATTCCGCGCAGGGATGAAACAGCTGCTCCGCATTGAAGCCGAATTCCCGCCACTTCCGGGTCAGAAGTAAAGTATGCTCCCGGCCGCCCTCGAAATTGCACTGCAACGCCGCCAGCCGCAGATGATGCGGCAACGCCGGCAGGTCCGGTCCGGCCGCCGCCTCCCGGCAATTCAATGCGTTCCCGTCATGTGGCATTGTTCCGCGCCGCTCCCTTCAGTCCCTGACCAGTTTTTCCGCATTGGTGGCATAAATTTTACTCAAAACCTCCTCCGGCAGCCCCAATCCGTCGAGAAACTCCTGATGGATATTGTCGAAGTAGTCCCGACCGTACAGCACCCGATCCTGAAATTCAGTCAGAAACCGGCGCGTAAATTCCGGATCCCGCCGCAACGCCATACATCCCGATCCGGCGGAAATATCGCAATAGAGATTGGGATAACGGCGCAACAGTTCCGGGATGCGGCCGCCGGGAATCACCGGCGCCGCCGCCGGCGGATAGTTGTCCGTCCGCCAGAGTTCGTCGCGGGAGATATGAATCCAGAACCCGGGGGCATGGCCCAGAAAAATCGTGGCGGGACATGCGGCCAGAACCCGCTCGATCGTCGCCATGGTTCCGCCCCACCATTCGCACCACGGCGCGGCACCGGTCGGACGAAAATCGTATTGCAGATGAAACACCACCGGCATCCCCAGCTCTCCCGCCAGCCGAAACAGCCGCAACGCATCCGGATTGTCATACATCATCCGGCATTTCAGTTCGCCGCATACCCTGGCGCCGTAAATATCGTGCGCCGCCGCCAGCCGGTCGCAGGCGTCGGGTTGTCGCGGGTCGGGACAGTAACCGAGAACAAAACGTTCCGGACTGCGTTCCTTATAATAAAGACAGCGATGGAACGGAATCGGTCCGGTCGCCGATCCGAGCACGGCAGCGGGGATTGCCCGGCGATAACCCGGATCATATTCATCGGCCCGACATTCCCAGCTCAACAACCAGGTGCGGGCAATACCGAACTGCTCCATGTTGGCAACGAACCGGGACCAATCATGCCCGTGCCAGTCGGGATGATTATGCGCATCGATAATCTTTCTCATCGGCAACCCCCTATTTTATGCCATTGGCATAATTATGCCTTTGGACGATAAATTTTCAAGGAACAATCGCCGATTATTTGTAACTTTTCCCGTCCCCCGTTATATTCCATCCGTAAATCGACCGGGATCGGGGCCCGGTAACACCGGGTCACCGCAGTTGTAAACCGCAACCGGGAAGGATTATGCACGAAAATACCAGACGAGCATTGAAGAAAATCGCGAACCTGATTGACCACGGCAGGTTTCCGGCCAACTGCTTTCTGCCGGCGGAGCGCAAGCTGTGCGGCGAACTCGGCATCGGTCGCGGCGCCCTGCCGGCCATCTTCCGGCAACTGGCCGCCACCGGCTATGTCCGCGTCGAATCCGGCCGCGGCGTCCGGGTCCTGCCGCGTGCGGGAACACCGGGGCTGCGCCGCATGCTGATGGTGGAAAACGCCGATTTTGCCCGTTGCAGTTCTTCCGAACATCTGAAGATTCTGGGCGGACTGGTTCAGGCCGCCGGAGCGATCGGGGCGGAAGCCTCCCTGCTCTTTTTTATGCCCGGCACGCCGACCGAAAGTCTGATCGAACGCTACACCCACGGCGAATTCCAAGCCATCGCGCTGATCGAACATATGGATCTGGCGGATACCGGCCGGCTGTTGCG
>JAQUZV010000347.1 GCA_028691155.1 Victivallales bacterium | reverse complement strand
GCCGGTTTTCATCCCCGATCCGGATCAACCGCTGTAACATGTCGGCAGGCAGGGAGAAATACAGATAACGGTCATCCCGAACAGCGAATTTCGGCACCGTTGCCGTCAACCGAATGCGACCGGGATAAGCGGCCGCGGCAATGTCATGATGTTTCAGCACCGCCGCCTGGGATATTGCCGCCGTCTCGTTCTGGAGAAACCGGCGCCGCTGTTCCGGAGTCATTTCACTGTAGCGCTGGTTGAATTCCGCCTGATGTGAGCCATAATAAGTTACGGTCCGTTCGATCTCGGCATTACCCTGCGCATCCAATCGAATGGTATTGTCCACCGCCATCCGGTTATGCAATTTTTCAGGGACGGCAATGGGTTCGAACCGACCGGATGCCAGCATCAGTCCCGAGACGGCGTCGGCGGGCAGGACTCCGGGTTCGGTGTACTGATTACCGTAATTCAGATAAAGCCATTCTCCCGCCACCTTGACCCGCACCCATACGGTATCGAACAACAACCGTTGCGGGAAAGCGGTCATCCGGCGCAGCAGCTCGGGCACGGGGGGATATTTGGCCGGAAAGACAAACTCCGGCTGAAAGCCCACCGCCTGCAACATGGCATAGAGCACCGTCGCCCGGTCGGCGGAATGGCCGTAGCCGTCGGCCAGGGTCCGGTCGGCCGGCGTCAGGAGCGATTGAGGCAACGTAGTGAAATCAGGTCCGGCCGGACGCACCTTCACCGCCTGGAAGGCGCAGATCCGGCGAATCATTTCGCGACGGTCGGTTACCCCCTGCACCAGTTTTTTCGCTTCCCGGCCACATTGTTCCGCGGTGGCGGCGGCCTGTATCAACGCCCGATTCCAAGCCGTGGCGTAAGTGGTCCAGTCGCCGTTGGAAATAAAAATTGCGGGGGCAAAAGACCATAGCGGCGGCGATTGCAGCTCGTCCGGAATGGCCGTCATGCGGCCGGTTTGCCACTGCAGGACCACCTTGCCGTCCTGTTCTTTACGGGAAAAAGCAATCGCTTCATTCTGGTTGAACGCAATTCGAGCGGCCATCTGCGGTAGCGCCGTCAGCGTGATCGACTGCTGTTCCCGCGGCTCCGTCGACTGAAACAGTTCGACGGCGGAAAAGAACGGTGCCGCCTTGCTTCGGCTGGTCACCGTATACTCGATCACACTGTCCTTGCCGACGCCGGGCAGATTGACCACCAGAATTTTTTCCGCCGGATAGCGCGGTGCGTCGCCGACCCAGGGCGCATCCATCAAATTGCGTTCCTTATTGTCGGCCAGCCGGGTGGTTCCGGCCGCGTCGGTGACGCTGGCCCGCACCACTTTGACCTCGCTGACACAGGGATTGTAGGTAAATTTGAGTTCGGAAAAACGTTTTTGGCCGGCATAGTTTAGTATTTTGCGCCGCACCGTTTCCGTCCGGGTAAAACTGCCGTCGGGATCGAGCACAAAGTCGACCCGGCGGCTCAGCAGCAACGAATCGGCCCGGCGTTCCGGCGACATGGTAAAAATCGGCATCTTGCGCCGGGAATATTCAATTGCCTTCAGATGTTCGCGCAGGCGCAGATATTCGGCGGGAGAAAACTCCATGGTTTTGATCATGAAACTGCTCTTGCCGGTCAGCACGCCGTCGGTATATGACAATGACCGGTCCCAGGACAGTTCCGAATCGTTGATGGCCCGATACTGCGGCAATGCCGCCACGGTCGCCCCGCCGCCGACCAGAATAATTTTGAAAGTTTCCGTAGCGCCGCAGGTGGAAAAAACCTTCATCGGAAAACGGCGTTTTTCCAATCCGGCCTTGCCGATGACAAAATTAACCAGACCGAAATCGGCTCCCACCCACGGCAGTCGGAAGGTCATATAGCCATCGCGCTGCAACGGGAATCCGGCGGCGCTGAAAGACAGTTTCACCCGTAACGGCTTGCCGGTGTCACTGAGCTCGGCAGGTAGTACTTCGACCCGATTCAACCGGGCGCCGGGAACAATGTTTCTAATCCGGGCGGCAAAAAAATCATGTCGTTTTTCCGGTGACCAATTCATAAAAACGCCGCGGTAGACGCCGTCATTGACGCCGTCGAAGGCAATTTCGGTTACGGCTTCCAAGGTGCCGTCGGGGGTGATTTCCCCGGTGGTGGCAATCCGGACCAGATTTTTTTCCGCCGGCACAATGGGAGACGTATGCAACGTGTCCCCTTCCGGCGTGGCCACCAGATAACTCATGTTGCTCAAATAGGCCGGGAACAAATCCTTGGTGGTTTCATCGGTGGGATCCATCAACAGATATTTGCCGGCAGCAAGTTCCACGCCGACGATGGCGTGATTGAAATAGTTATTGGGAACTTCGGCGTCTTTCTTTTCTCCGCTGAAAAAGAGCACCGGATAGGCTTTCAATCCGGCTTCCCGCAGCAGCGCCGTCAGCAAGGCCGCCTTATCGCGACAAACGCCGTATTTGTTTTCGAACGTAATATCGACGTCATGGGGTTCGTATCCCGGCGCTTCTTTTTCGGTGGTGATGCCCATATAGCGGATCCGATTGGCCACGAAAGCAAAAATGGCGTGGATTTTTTGTTCCGGCGTGGTCAGTCCGGCGGTAAGTTCCCGCACCTTGGTTTTCATGGCCGGGGTGATTTTTTCCAGATGCGGTCGGCACAACTGCCAG
>JAQUZV010000346.1 GCA_028691155.1 Victivallales bacterium | reverse complement strand
CTGAAAGAAAATCGGCAGCAGAAACAAATCCAAAATCATGGACAACGTCGTCACGGTCATCGACTTCTGACTGCTCATCAAAAGATACTCCACCGAATCGGCCGTCGGCCCCTTGCTGATGACAAAACCACCCCAGTTGCACTGCGCCCGGCTGATGACACTGAGATAGGTATAAAAGCCGAGCGCCGCAATCACCCCCACGATCAACCGCTGGGCCGCCAGCGTCCCATCGCTGATATAAACCAGCAGCAAAGCCGCAATACAGGGCAGAAACAGCGAGATCGAGGAGATCTGAAAATTGCCGAACCACAACATCAGCCGGACTTCCAACCCGGCGATGCTGACGATATGGGCGAAGACCAGAAGCAACCCGACCGAAATGAAGAAAGAAGCACTGCCGATGATTTTCCGCAACCCGTGCAACAGCATCAGGGTTACAAAAACGAAAACCATTTCCAGGAGCGCCAGGATCAATGCCGATATACTTTCCACCGTGCCGCCGTCTCCCGTGTCCGTTATTTACCGCGATCCGACACTTTCAGCCGTTCCCGCACCATGGTCGCCCGGAACACATCCCGTTCCGAGGGTGAGTCCAGCTCCTTGCCGGCATATTTCTGCAGATGGGCCGGATTGATGACGATAAAGAGTTCGTTAACCGTGTGGATGTCGACGGCGGAAAACATGCCCATATCCACCCCCAGCCGCAGGGCCGACAGCGAATCCAGCGCTTCGGAACTGCTGAGGATGTAAGCGTGACGCAACATCCCGTAGGCACGGCCGACATGGTTGAGCAGAAACGCCTGATTGCCCTCCAGCAACGTGCGACGGGCGTTTTTTTCGTGGTTGATGATCTGGACAATAACATTGTTCAGCCGTTCGATAATCTGCATTTCCGACTCGCCGAGGGTGCTCTGGTTGGAAACCTGATAGAGATTGCCGAGATTTTTGGTGCCCTCCCCGAAAATGCCGCGCACCACCAGCCCCAGTTTGCTCACCCCCTGAATGACGGCGTTGATCTGGTTCGACAGCACCAGTCCGGGCAGATGCAGCATGACCGAAGCGCGAATGCCGGTGCCGACATTGGTCGGGCAACTGGTCAGGAACCCGAGCTCCTTGTCGAAGGCATAAGGAATATGGCGGCTGATGATGTCGTCGATCCGGTCGATCTCGGTCCAGACATTCTTCAGTTGAAATCCGGGACGCAGGAACTGCATGCGCAAGTGGTCCTCTTCGTTGACCATGATCCCGAACGATTCGTCGGCCTGAAGCAGCAATTCGCAAGGTTCCGTTTTATCCATGAATTCGCGGCTGATCAGCCGCCGTTCGAACATGACCATTTTGTCCAGCAACGGCGTTGCGGCCATATTGAATTTGAGAAACGGCTCCAGCTTGCTGCCCTTCAGCGCCATTTCGACGGCGGTAATGATTTCCTGCAACTGCGTCGCGGAAGCGTGCAGCGGAAAAGGAATGCCGTCGATATTGCGGGCCAGGCGAATGCGGGAGCTGATGGCGATATCCTCGCTGGGGCCGCAATCGGCCAGCCAACTGACCTTATTGTTCAACAATGTTTTAATGTCGCTGTTCAAAATCCGCCCTCCGCCTATTGCTGCAGCTCTTTTTTGAGCCGATTGATTTTGTCCCGGACCACGGCGGCCTTTTCATACTCTTCCCGACCGACCAGTTCTTCGAGTTCCTGTTGCAGCCGCATCAGTTCCGCCATCCGGCGGTTCTCGGAATTGGCATCGCCCATCGCCGCGGGGGCCTTGCCGACATGCAGCATTCCGCGGTGCATATTTTTCAATGCTTTGTCCAGAACTTCGCGAAAAGTTTTATAGCACTCCTGGCACCCCAGTTTGCCGGTGCGTTTCAGATCTTCGGAATGCCAGCCGCAGCCGGGGCAGACCAAGTCGATTTCGGAAGGCTCCTGCGGCGCCGGCTGAAACGCCCCCAGTCCGAACTGCCCGGACAGATTATAGAGCATTTCGGCCACATTGAAGCCCTGCAACAGGGGATTTTCCGCCGATTTTTTGGCGGCGCATTCGGCACAGATATGCAGGACTTTTTTCTGGCCGTTGATAATCTCCTGAATATGGATTGTCGCCGGATTTTTATTACAGATTTCGCAAATCATGTCTTTTTCTCCCGATGACGTGCTGACGTTTCGGATCTCTCTTATTGAAATTATAGCTTGCTTTTACAATTATCCAAACCACCTTTCCCACGAATTTCCGCTTTTTCCCGCCTGCGGCGCCTCAACCGGCCTTCCGGAAGATAACCCCGTACCCGCCTTTTGCCGTCCCGGCACGAAGGCAATTCCGGTCCGTTTCTGATGGCAACCGCCGAAAAAATTCTAAAAAAAAGTAAAAAACATCTTGATTTTGGCGCCGAAAACGGTTATTTATAAAAGCAATAGCCAATATTTGGAGCAATGACGGTGAAATTACAGGCAACAGATTTTTATTGTGGTTGGTGGCGGTTCCAGCGGTAGATCCGTGAGGAACTTGTCGAGCCTGTAATCAGCAGCAAGTTAGTAATACGGATCGATCCGTTCAAGATCGATCCGTTTTTTTTTACCCGATTTCATAGCCAGGAACAAGAAGTTAATGATGAGATATCCGGAAACAACTGAAAATTTTACGAACTGGTGGTGGTGGCGTCTCCGGAGGGATGT
>JAQUZV010000345.1 GCA_028691155.1 Victivallales bacterium | reverse complement strand
GGGAGCGGGAGACTATTATTGCCTGTCTGCTTGAGTCCGGGTTGGCCGAAAACCGGGAACGGGCGGAGCGGGATTGGCAGAGTGCCGTGGCGCTGGAAGAACGGGCGATCGAACGGGACTGGCCGCGACGGCAACAGCAGATATTGTCCGGCAACAGTAAATTCTGCCACCGGGTGAGAATCGGCGGACGCGATTATTTTTTGCGTCAGACGGCATTTTACCGGCCGATATTTCAATACAGTCATTTCCGGGTGCCGGAGCATCTCGGGGCCGGAAAGGAATATTCCCGGCCGGAAGCGCAAAATATCTGGTTGGACTCTTTTTACGCGCAACTGCGCCATGAATCCCGTCCGCAGGTACCATTGATTTGGGAATTGCGGCCGCAGGGCGACGACTTGATCTATTATGCCGTCGGCAAGGAAGAAAAGCGTTTATGCGGCTTCTGATTGCCGGGGACGTGGCATCTCCGTGATTGTCCGGGGCGAAGTCGGCTCAACGGGTCAGACGTCGTATGCCGAGCATGGCCGCCGCGGCAAAAACCATGAAATGCAGCAGCATGACGGCGATACCGTCGGCTGTGGTATCGCGCCGCTGCGGTGACAGCGTGGTTCCCGCGGGTGGTGCGGCCGGCGTGGCGGAATTCGGTTTCAGAGTATTTCCGGCCGCCCGATAGGCCCAGTAGGCGTAACATGTCCGGCGCGCCAAACTTTTGCCGTAGCCCTGCAACGGTTGAATTCCCCCGGAAAACATAATCAGCGCAATAATGGCTACCGGCAGAAACAGCAGAGCCTTTTCCTGAGTGGCGCACCAGGCGGAAAGCAGTAATCCCAGCATCACCGACAACGCGGAAGTCAGCAGCAGGATGCCGCAGAGCGGCGGCCAGTCGGCGGCCAGCCCCGTCCAGGCGGCCACAATGATGGTGATCAGCATGATAACCAACCAGGCCGGGAGCAGCAGGATAACAAACTTTGCCGCCAGGTAGGCGGGCGGAGAAATGCCGCGGCGACTCTCATGGCGGAGCAGAACCCGTTCCTTGACTATTTCCCGAACGGCCGCGGTGGCGCCGGTCCAGATTGCCGCCAGTACCAGGGCGAAAACCAGTCGGTTGTCCCGTCCCGGCAGTGCTTCGGCGGCGGTTCCGCTCCCGAAACAAAATCCGATCAGGATGCCGATCAGAATGCCCTGAAGCAGGTTGAACCCCATTTCCCCGCGCGAACGCCGCATGATGCGGCCATAACGCCGGACGAACGCCAACCATTGTCGCCATCGGTGGGGAGAGGGGGAGGCGTATGACGGCAAGGGGGTGCGTTTACGGGTGGAGACGGACGGCGATGGCGGCGCATCGTCATTGGCGTCCACTTGGGGCCAATCCCGCTCCGACAGGGCATCGTAGAGTTGTTCCAGTCCGGTAATACCAAAATATTTCAGTGCGGCCGTCGGGGTGCCGCAAAAGCGCAGTCGGCCCGCCTGCAGCACTACCAGTTTGTCGCACCAGACCAGGCGTTCGGGGTAGTGGGTGACGCATAACAGGGTTCGGCCGCGATCCGCCAGATCGCGAAACAGCCGCATCATGGCGCGTTCGCTTTGCGGATCCAGACCGCTGGTCACTTCATCGAGGCAGAGCATTTCCGGGGCGAACAGCAGTTCCTGTGCCAGTCCCACGCGTTTCTGCTGGCCGCCGGAGAGCGTGGCCACGATTTGCCTGTCGACCTGATCCAGGCCGGTGGTGACGAGCAAATCATCCGGGTGGGGTGTCGTCCGGGGCCGGTACAGCCGGATGGTATCGGCGAGGATTTCCGCCGGTGTCAGGCCGGCGGGAACAATGATGCCCTGAGGCAGGTAGCCGGTGCGGTGGCGCAGTTCCGCCGCCGTAACCGGATGATCGTTGAGTTCGATACTGCCGGACGCCGGAGTCAGGGTGCCGGTCAGTACCTTCAGCAGCGTCGACTTGCCGCATCCCGACGGACCGATGATGCCCACGAATTCTCCGGGGTTGATCTCCATATCCAGGGCTTGCAGCAGTTCCCTGGTCCCGGCAGTCACGGTGACCCGGCTCAGGGTTATGCGTTCGCCGCTGACCTCGGGGGCGTCGGGCAGTTTGACGATGAAATCGTGTTCCGGCAACGATATCAGGTCGCCGCAATGCAGTCGCCGCCGGCCGTGAAACGACTGTCCGTTGAGCATGACTCCCGCCCGGGACTGGAGGTCGCGCAGAAACGCACCGTCTTCCGCCACCGTGATTTGAAAGTGCACGGCGGAGACGGCGGGGTCGTCGATTATTACATCGCACTGTTCGCCGCGCCCGACGGTAAGAATCGTTCCCGGGGCAACCCCGGTCAGATCGAGTTCCATGGCGGCGGGATTGTGGTTGTGGGCAACGCTTGTGGTCATAAGGTTCCGGTCGTGGCGGCGGTAGTCAGCCGGGCCGGAGCATATCCGGCGGCGGCGGCCTGATGATATTTTTGTCTTGCCAGCGTTTGATCGGGTTTGACGCCGTAGCCATGTTCATAACAGCGTCCAAGGGCATATATTGCGGCGGCGCAGTCGGTGGCAGCCGCGCGGCGGTAGAGTTCCACCGCCCGGGCATAGTCCCGGTCAACCCCGCCCATACCGTAATAATGACATTCCCCCAGCAGATACCAGGCTTTCGGATCCCCATATTCGGCGGCCTTGGTTG
>JAQUZV010000344.1 GCA_028691155.1 Victivallales bacterium | reverse complement strand
GCCAGGCGCGCGGCGGAACAGACCGTGGCCTAATTTGAAAAAGGTATTACCAATTGCGTCGGCAACAAGGGCGTTCCGGACGGTCTGGACGAACAGTATCAGAATCTGGCCTATCTGCTTACCGCCGTAGCCCGGCAGTATCTGGGCGAGAACCGGCCGCCGCATAAAATCGAAACCAGCTTTTACGGCGACCTCAGCCAGTATGCCGAATGGATGCTGGCCCCGATTACCGCCGGCATCTCCAGTGAGTTCGATCCGTTCATGGATGCCGCCGATGCCAAATCATTCCTCGAAGAACGCGGCATCGATTACAGGAACCGGGTGGTGGACAACAGTAAGCATTACGGCGAGTCGATTACCGTGGATCTGTTCGAGGGCAACGAAAACATCAATCAGGTTTCCGTGCGCGGCACATTGACGGAAAACCACCTGATGATCTCGCGGCTCAATAATTTCGACCGTCTGTATCTGGAACCAACCGGTCATAATCTGTTTGTCGAGTACAGTGACGAACCGGGGGTCATCGGTAAGATCGCCAGCATTCTGGGCGATAAGAATATCAATATCATCGATATTCGGGCGCCGCAGGATTTGAGCCGCAATCGCTCTCTGGCCGTCATCAAAACCAGCGTCAAGGTTCCGGAGGAACTGCTGGCCAAAATCAAAATAACCGTGCGGGCCAACGTGGCTTTCTGTTTCAGTTATTCCTGACCCGAAGCAAAGGCGGTATCGTATAGGGTGCCGCAATCATAATTGCGCATAAAAAAAGAGCCGGAGCGATAATGCATCCGGCTCTTTTGGTTTTGATGTAATTAGTCGTATTACAGCGGCCGCACCGAAGCCAGCAGAAAACGGTTTACTTCGCTCTTGACTTCCGCCGCGGAGTTCAGCCGGATGGCTTTGTCCAACAGGATGCGGCATTCGGCGGAATTGACCTTTTTTACCACCTGGGCGACCTTGGGAATGAACTTGGGCGGCATGCTCAGTTCGTGAATCCCGGCGCCGATGAGCAACGGGATGCCCTGAGTTACATTCGCCATTTCGCCGCAGACGGCAAGTTCCTTGTCCGGATGGCGACGGAAGAAATCGCCGACGGTTTTCATGATTTTGATAAACGCCGGTTCCAGCGGATCGGCGTGATGGCCGACGATTTCGCTGGTACGGTCGATGGCAAAGGTGTATTGCAGCAGATCGTTGGTCCCGATACTGACAAAATCGATATACGGCAGAATGGTGTCAAGCATAAACAGCAGGGACGGTATTTCCAGCATGATTCCGATTTTATAATTTTCCGCATGCGGAATACCGCGGACGTGCATTTCGTTTTCCACTTCCTGCAACACTTCCCGGATTTCGATAATTTCCCCGATCATCGACACCATCGGAAACAGCAATTTCAGCTTGCCGGCGGCCGCGGACCGGAGAATGGCCCGCAGATGCACTTTGAACAATCCTTTGCGGTCGAGCAGCAGCCGAATGCCGCGATAGCCCAGCGCCGGGTTGTCTTCGTGCGGCATCGGGACGTAGGGCAGGGGCTTGTCGCCGCCGACATCCAGAACCCGAATGGTGACTTCGCTGGATACCTGCCGGAAAATTTTGGCAAAGACGTTGATCTGATCCTCTTCCGACGGCATATAGTCGCGCACCATATACATGAATTCCGTACGGTAGAGGCCGATGCCCCGGGCGCCGAAGTGGGACAACGCCGCAACTTCGCAGATCAGCGAGACATTGGCGTTCAGCCGGATGTCGATGCCGTCGGTGGTCAGCGTCGGCCCGCATTCATGGTGTTCTTCAAAGGTCTTTTCGTTGCTGAGAATGTCCTTGAAATGTTCCTTGACCTGAGCGCCGGGGCGAACATAGACGCGGCCGGTATGTCCGTCCAGCAGAATTTCATCATGGTCGCGAATGGCCCCGATAATGCCTTTAACCCCGAGAATGGCGGGACTGTTCAGCGCTTTGGACAGAATGGAAACGTGCGCCGTGGCGCCGCCTTTTTCACAGACGATGCCCATGATGTTATCCACCGGCATGCGGATCAGGTCGGACGGAAGCAACTCATGGGCCACCAGAATAAGCTGGGTGGATTCCGGCGACACCACGGTGGCATTGTCACCCCGGTTTTTGATGATGGCCGCACCCTCGATTATTCGCAGCATGACGTCCTTCAGATCGAAAGAACGGTCGCGGAAAGTCTGATCGGCAAACTGCAGAAACTTGTGCTCGAATTCCCGGAAAACCAGGGAGATGGCATATTCCAGCGAATAGAGATCATTGCGGATGTATTCGCGGACTTTGCCCAGAACACTCTGATCGTCCAGAAACATCAGGTGAACATTGAAAATCGAGGCATCGGCTTCGGAAATCATCGCCAGCGCCTTGCGTTCCAGCTCCAGCGTCTTCTTTTTGGCCAACTGCAATGCCTTGTCGAGCAGCTTCAGTTCGGCGTCGGGATCGGCTACCGTCGATTTTTCGATGGCGCTGAACACGTCATCCTTGAGGAACAGAAATGCCCGGCCGAAAGTTATGGACTGGCTTGTCGGCGAACCGTGCAGCATTACCTGATCGCGGGCCGGCGGGATCTTGACCGGTTTTTGCGGGACCTCCTGAAGGCCCCGGAGAATCTTGGTGTTCAGGATCAGATTGGCCAATTGCGTACTGAGCGAACGCACCATGTCCGCCAGCGCCG
>JAQUZV010000343.1 GCA_028691155.1 Victivallales bacterium | reverse complement strand
GATTGTCCACGATCAATTCAATTCCGGCCCGGGCCCAGCGATTGGCGTCGGGGTGACCATGATCCTGGCCCACATTGATGAATCCTTCGATCAGGTGCGCCAGCGCATCGCAGGCGGTGGCGCGGGTGACTGCTTCCGGCATGGACAGCGTCAATTCCGGACAGACGAAGGCATATTCCGGGATGGCGGCGGTTTCCACAATCAGTTTTTTCACTCCGGCTTCGGGGTCGACGATATTGGCATACGGAGTGACTTCGGAACCGGTTCCGGCGGTGGTGGGAAAACAGATCAGACGTCGCAACGTTTGTCCCGGATGGGCCTGCGACCAGCGATTGACGCCGAAGTGCGCCGCCAAATCCTCGCCGCTCTGGTATTGCAGCCAGGCCGCTTTGGCCGCGTCCATGACGCTGCCGCCGCCCATGGCCACCACCAGTTCGGGACGGCAGGCGGCGATTTCGGCGCGGATGCGTTCCACCGTTGCCGTTTTCGGTTCCGGTTCGACGCCGGCAACGGTCCGGACGGAGGCGCCGAGATAGTCGAACGCCTGGTAAAAGGCCTGTACGCCGCCATGGCGCGCGGCCGATTCGCCGCCGGTGACCAGCAGCAGTTGCCGTGGTTTGAGGTCGTACATCAGTACTTCGAATTGCGAAAAGGCATTTTCGCCGAAAATAATATTGGTGTCCGGATAGGCATCGAACATATCGGAGACTTCGCGTAAGGACGGCATTATTTCTTTCCTCCCCGACGCTCTTTGCCGGCCGGTCGTTCCGTATCGCGGCGAGGCTGGGGACGGGATGAAGCGGCCGGAGCGCCGAATTTATTGCGTTTCAAAACTTTGATCTGCGGCCGCCGTTCCTTCAGGCCGCGATTGACGTGGATCGGTTCCCCGGCCGGGTCTTTGCCGGTATAGTACATGGCGGCGGCCATGGTCATCGGCAACGGGATATAGTCCTGCACCTGTTGCGGGCTCCAGTGATGGCGGGTCAGAAAATCGTCCACCACTTTCATCTCCTTGTCGGTCGTGCCGGGAAAATTGGAGATGAACAGCGGAATGAGATATTGTTTCTTTCCGGCCTTGCGGCTTTCCTCTTCGAAAATCTTCATGAAACGGAAAAACGCCTCCGGCGGATCCTTGCGCATCAGCGCCGTGATCCGCGGATGCAGATGCTCCGGCGCTACTTTGAGGTGCCCGGAAATGTGATGCTGAATCAGTTCCCGGGTCAGTTCCGGCTGGAGCAGCGCCAGTGCCAGACGCACCCCGGAGTTGATGTGCACGTGCTTGACGCCGGGAATCGACCGGACCTGCCGCAGTAAGCCGATCAGGCGTTTGCCGTCGGGATTGTAATTTTTACAGACATTCGGGTACAGGCAGGAGGAACGGCGGCACACTTTGCATTTTTCCGGATCGTTGGGATGATTGCCGTAGATGTTCCCGGCCGGACCGCCGATGTCGGAGATCGTGCCGTTGAAATTGCCGCGCTGTTTCATCCGTTCCACTTCGTCGACAATCGATTTCTCGCTACGGAAGGTCAGCAGCCGCCCCTGATGCGAAACCAGACCGCAGAACGAACAGCCGCCGGGACAGCCGCGTACCGCCGGAATGGAGTTTTTGATCGTCTCGAAGGCGGGAATTTTCCGGCCCTGATACGACGGATGCGGCAAACCCGAGTAGGGCAGGGCGTGAACCTGATCCGATTCTTCGGTGCTCATCGGTTCCGACGGCCGTTCGATAACCAGCAGCCGGTCGTCGTAGCGTTGAATAATGCCGTGACCACACCAGGGATTCATTTCCCGTTCGATGGTTTTGGTGCTGACCATCAGCGCGTCGCGATTGACCAGATGTTCGGCGTAGGTGGGAATTTCCACATAGCGGTCACCGGGATCGAATTCTTCGGCGGCCTTCTTGCCGAGCAGCACGGCGGTGCCGGGAATGCCCCGCAGGTCTTCACCCTGTTCGATACGACGGTAGACTTCCCGCAATGACTTTTCTCCCTGGCCGTACATCAGAATATTGGCTTTGCTGTCGACCAGCATGCTGGGACGGATTTTATCCTGCCAGTAATCGTAATGGGCAATACGGCGCAAACTGGCTTCCAGCCCGCCGATCACGATCGGAATGCCGGGAAAACACTGTCGCGCCAGTTGGGAATAGACCACCAGGGCATGATGCGGGCGACTACCGGGAGTGCCGTCCAGCGAATAGGAGTCTTCCCGGCGCAGGCGGCGCCCGGCGGTGTAGAGATTGACCATGGAATCCATGTTGCCGGACGTGATGCCGCAGCAGATGCGGGGGCGACCGAAAACTTTCAGCGCCTCGGAATCTTTCCAGTCCGGCTGGGCGATAACGGCGACGCGATAGCCGTAGCTGAGCAGTAGACGCGCAATAATGGCAATGCCGTAGGAGGGATGGTCGACAAAGGCGTCGCCCGTGACGAGCAGAACGTCGATTTCCTGCCATCCCAGCTGTTCCGTTTCCGCGCGGGTGATCGGGACAATTTTCGGCTGTGATACGATAGACATCAGTAATATTTCCTGCCGGTTGAGTCAATTTTATATCATGAGGGAATATAATCCGCGTCCGCTTCGGTTGCAAAACCGTTTCCTCTTTTCACGAAAAAATGTGCGCGGCGTAAACACGCGGAGATTCGTTTCCCGGACCATCGGGGATGTAAGATGGCCGGAACAACCG
>JAQUZV010000342.1 GCA_028691155.1 Victivallales bacterium | reverse complement strand
TATGCCTTTTCCAGGCTGGTTATGGCCCTGAAATTTCCGGATGGTATCGACGATGGTCGCGTTGCCGTCGCCTGGCCGGATGCTTATAGCGTTTATTATGCCCGGCAGGCCCGGGCGTTGTTGGCCGGGGCCGCGGTGGAAAAACTTCCCACGCCGGATGAAGTAAAAGCCGGGGTCCCGGCGATGACCGAAAAACTTCGGGCCATGTCGTGGCCGGAATTGCAGCAGTATCTCCGCCGCGCCCGGCTGCCGGAACTGTTGGTGGCGGCCAAAGCGCTGAAAAGTGATCGTGAACTCAATGCCAGACTTCTTGCCGTAACCAATGTGGTGACGGAGGTCGAGGGTAAACCGGAAACGGTGGTGCGGGAGTTGGCAAAATGCAAAGGACAGCCACTGGATGAAGCCATGTTGGATCGGATCGCCGCCATAATGGAGAAAGAATTGCGGGCCGGTCGGATGACCGTTATAAAATTGGAACATGGCGCCGGTATGTCCGGCATAAAAATCGGTAGCCGGGAAAAACAATTATCCGACTGGGAGGTGCCGGATGGTTACGGTTTGATTTCCCGTTACGGTATCGATGACCTGCTGTTGGCGGAATATGTGCCGTTATCGTCCGGAAAGGAAAAACAGGATGATGGGAACAGCGCTGTTGATCGGGATAAATCCTGGCGATCGTCCGGTGGTCCGAATGAGTTGAAAAATGATAAAGAAGAAAAGGAAAGGTTTTGCCGGAAATTCCGGAAATTGTTTCTGGAACGCGGCAATGCTCTGACGGAACGGACACTGTGGTTCAGGAGCAATTTGCCGGCTTCCGTGGCCGACCCGCGATGAGGAAATTTTTGCCGTCGGCGTGTGGCGGCGGCGACTCGGATATAATGAGGGATGCAATTCATAACCGATCATGCTGTATCATAACGGTTTCGGTCGTTTTACGATAATATACCGCTGAGGGAAGGAATATGAGATTGGAATCGGTGGGGGTGTTGCTGGGCTGTTTGTCGGGGTTATTGTGGCCGACATTCGGGACGGCGGGGGAGAGTAAGCCGGTCGCCGCGTCGCTGCAGAGCAAATACCGGGCCGGTTTCGAGAAATTATTCCAAATGGGGCTGCCGCGGGTGCCGGCGGGTTACCGTCCGGCCTTGGTTCGCCTGGATCATGATTATTCTTATGGCCGGGATAGCATCAGTTGGATTAAGGAAAATCCATCGGAACATGTTGCCGATTGTTTTTTGGGGGGGCTGACGCGATGCCGTATTTACTTGCCGGAGCAGGAACGTAAAACAGCAGAAAGAATGCCTGCTCCATTATTCGCGGCAAATCCGTTGCCGTTATATCATGACGGGATGCTTTCCGGCAGTTGGGAGTTGCTTGAAGACGATGACGTGATGGAACGAATCACGGCGATACAGGAAAAGGAATGGCATTCGGAAGAAGAAAAACTTTCTTTACGGGCCGGAATGCTGGTACAGGCGGCACAGCTTTATGCCACGGGGAAAGAAAATGCCGCCGCGGCAATTGCCGCCCCAGCTCTTGTAGATCATGATTCCCGTGAGGTGTTGACGGCGGCGTTGAATCTGATGGCTTGTGGTCGTTATGGGGAGATTTTTCTGGATTTTCTCCGGGACGGTGATTTGCGGCGGTATGGTGACGGACTGGATAAAATGTTGGAGCAGTATGGTCGGTATTGGTCCAATGCGCCAAGCGGCAAAATATTGCAGAATTTGCTCCATGATCGGATTGCCGGCCGGGTGGCGCCGTTGCCGGCCCGGCCTTTTCCCCTGACGCCGTCGGATCAGGAGGCGGCGCGGCGGTTGGCCGGTTTGAACCAACAGGGATGGGAGGCCTGGTGGCGGGCGGGTGCGGGTATCTGGTTGTTGATGCCGCCGGAGCGGTTTCCGGCCGGGAATCCGGTTTCTGCCATTACCGGCCGCGGCATGGCCGCTGTGCCGCTGCTGATCGACATGCTGGACGATACGGTGTTGCTGCCGTTGCCGCAAAGTTGGGTCAATGCTTGTTATAGCGATAATAATAAGGTTGTCGGGCGTGTCGATTTGATAAAAGAGTTGAAGAGAATCAAAGCGCCGCTGACGCGGGGCGAACTGGCGGTGATTCTGCTGCGGCGGGTGATATTGCCGGAACCAGGAAATGACCGTTTTGGTTTTTTCGGCGACGAGGAAAAATTTGCGATGCTGGCAGAGAAATTCTATCATGAGGCTAAAGAGCTCAACCCGGATCAGTTGCGAAAACTGTATCTGCAACGTGGGACCCTGGAACAAAAAGATTTTGTGTTGCAGCACCTGAGTCATAATATCGATGATGCTATGGCGGACATGGTGGAAAAGGTTTTGTCCGATAATGATTTTAATCTTCGTTGGCATCCGTTTATGTGCGATTATCTTGCGGCCCGTAAAGATCGGGCTCCGGCGTTTATGGCCCGATTGCGGAAACAAATGGTTGCTGAACGGGAAGAATATATCCATTACATCATGTTGAGCCGACTGTCGGAAGACAGGAAGAAAAGATATATTGCCAATGCGAAAAACGGTTTCGAGTGGAAGTTTCAGCAGGCTACCGGAACCATGAAAAAAATAACGGCGCAAGAATTTTTCCGGCAGGTGTTGACCGATGAAAAACCCGGTGCTTATTACTTGTTGCTGGAGGGCGTTGACCTTCAGCAGCCGATTGCCTTTATCCGGCAGGGCGTG
>JAQUZV010000341.1 GCA_028691155.1 Victivallales bacterium | reverse complement strand
CGGAAGATCCGTTTTTGTATGACGTCACTTATGAAGTGCTGGATTCGGCCGGGAAGGTGATCGATCGTGTCGGCTCCTATGCCGGCTTGCGGAAGATCGCAATAATCGGCCGAAAAATTTACCTGAACAATCGGGAAATTTTTCTGCGGTTGGTTCTGGATCAGGGCTTTTATCCCGACGGCATCTGGACGGCGCCGAGTGACGCCGCTTTAAAGCGTGATATCGAACTGGGAATGGCCGCCGGATTCAACGGTGCCAGACTGCATCAGAAAGTATTCGAGGAACGCTATCATTACTGGGCGGACAAACTGGGCTACCTGACTTTTGGGGAATCCGCCTCCTGGGGAACGGGATTTTTCGGGCGGAGCAAGCCGGACAGCGCCGCGTACTGGCAGAGCGCCCTGCTGTTCTTCGACGAATGGCGGCAGATCGTGGAACGCGATTTCAACCATCCTTCGATTATCGTCTGGACGCTGGCCAACGAGACCGGCGGCGCCAAATCACCGTATTATGCTTTTTTGATTCAGGAGCTTTATCGCCTGGTCAAAACGCTGGATTCCACCCGGCCGATCAGCGATTGCAGCGGCTGGATTCATGTCAAAACCGATTTCTGGACCATTCATACCTATGCCCCGACCGGTCAAAAGCTGCAGGAACGTCTGACGGCCGATCATGCGGCGGAAAAGAATGGCGCGGTTTATGCTAAAATGCCCTACCTGGTAGATGAATGGGGCGGCTTCCGTTTTATTCCGCCCGCCCGGTGGAGTTCTACTGGCGATTCCTGGGGCTATAATAATTTGAATATCAAAACGGAAGACGACTTATGCCGTTTGATTGCCGAACAGATCAAGGTGATGATGGCGGATCCGGATCTGGCCGGCTACTGTTATACGCAGTTGACGGATGTGGAACAGGAACAGAACGGTGTCTATAACTATGATCGGACGCCCAAAGTATCTGCCGGCAAACTTAAAATGCTGTTCGGACAGGAACCTTCCCGTTTCAACCGGAAATAATGTTATGTTCTGCCGGGGGAAATTCCGGAAAGCGTGGAATTCCTCCGGCGGAGTTCCCGCTTTTTTGGGTTCCCCGCAGTGATTTTTTCCCGCCAATCGCTTTTTTATGTTCTGTGTTTTGCCATAATTCGCTGTCACACAGCGGTTTTGTCCCGATTTATACCTGATGTTCCGGTAGTGCTGGGGGGGGTGTCGGTTTGATGGGGCGGAAGATATTCGCCGGGGGTTATTGTTGCTTTACCGGCCCATTTCGCATCTGTTGGGTTCGGCGGTGCTCCGTCTGTCGGTTATTTCCGGAAAAAATCTTGCCGCTGGAATGGCTTTTCTTTTTTTTGCCGCTATAATTATCGTTGATATTCCGACTTGATGGCGTGCGGAATGTTATGGGCCGGAGTAACCTTATTATTGCCGTAAAGGAGAAATATGAAGATTTCCTGCAAAATCAATCTCTTGTGCATTGTCTCACTGATCGTCTTCGGTTTGTTGTCGATTGTCGGCCTGCGTCTGCTGTTACAGCATACGGCCGGGGAATTGACGGTGCAGAATGAAAACATGTTGCTGAATGACAAGCGCGATTATCTCAGGGATTTGGTTGACGGAGCCTGTATGCTGGCGAAAGACGCGGCGCAACAGCATCCCGATAATCCGGAGCTGGCGCAGCAGGAAGCGGTGAAGCGTATTGCGGCGCTCCAGTATCGGAATGGTGCGGTATATTTCTTTATTTTTCGGAAGGATGGGGACGGCATATACCGATTTATCCTTCATGGCGCCGATCACAGCAAAGAAGGTGTGGCGGCGGCCTCGCTGGGGGCCGATGCCGATGGCGTGGATATTTTCGACGTCCTGAAGGCGGCGGCGCTGCGCTCTCCCGCCGGTGGTTTCGCGCGTTACCAATATAATAAGCCGGGAACCGGAATGCGGGTGCCAAAGGAGTCTTTTGTCCGGGAGTTGCCGCAGTGGAAATGGCTTATCGGGACCGGCGTCTATGTCGATGACATCGCGGCGGATGTTCAGGCGCAGCAACGGCTTCTCGAGCGCCAGATCGGCGCCGTCAACTATACGATGATGGGGCTTGCTTTGCTGGTGATTGCCGTGGCCGCGATGGTGGCCGTTTTCCTGTCCCGCAGTATTACGGTTCCGCTGGCCCGGGCGGTGGCGGTGGCCAAGGCGGTGGCGGCCGGGGATTTTACGGGCCGGCTCGAGATGAAGCGTCGGGATGAAATCGGCGTTTTGGCGGCGGCCATCGATACGATGCCGGAAACGTTGGGATCTATTTCCGGTGAGTTCGACCGATTGGCCGCGGCAACGGAAAAAGGCGATATGTCGTTCCGTTGCGATGCGAAAAAGTTTTCCGGCGCCTATCGTGATATTATCGGGATCGTCAATCGGACGCTGGATCATATCGCCCGTCCCATCGATGCTTCGCTCCGGGTGTTGGATCGGATGCAGTTCAACGATATTACCGTTGCGGTGGATGAAACCGGATTGTGCGGGGATTATCTGAAGATCGCCCGTGCTGTCAACGGCGTGCGTGAACGTATCGGCCATGTGCAGCGAATTATGATCAATATTGCCGACGGGGATTTGGATGAACTGCCGGAATTGGAAAAAACCGGTCGTCGTTGCGATAATGACCGGCTGCTGCCCTCGCTGGTGAAAATGATGCAGGCGGTAAACCTGCTGATCCGCGATGTCAATCAAC
>JAQUZV010000039.1 GCA_028691155.1 Victivallales bacterium | reverse complement strand
AAAATAGTAGTCAGCTCCGAAAAGCTTTGAATTTGCCGATCACAGGTTTCCCCGTGCGGCGCACCGAAACCGTAAGCGGCAAAAATTCTTCCGACTCCGGCCGCCCGGCCGGCCGCCAGATCGGTATAATTGTCGCCCACCATATAACTCTCTTCCGGAGCGACCTGCAACGTTTCCAGCACATGAAATAACGGTTCGGGAGCCGGTTTGAGTCCAAAACCGGAGTCGCCGCCGCAAATAACCGGAAACAACGCTCCCACTCCCAACCCGTCGAGAATATCCCGACACGGCGTCTCCAGCTTATTGGAGACCACCGCCAGCCGCCAGCCGGCCGCGTCCACGCGCCGCAAAGTTTCCGCCACGCCGGGATAAAGTCTGGTCTGGTCCAGCAGATGGACGCTGTAATAATGTTTCATCAGCGGCAATGCCGTGACCGGATCGACGCCGGTTCCGGCCAGGGAACGCTCGCACAGCGCCACCGTGCCATTGCCCAAATAACCGCCCACCTGTTCCGGCGGCAACGGCGGCAAGCCGAACTCCCGACGCATCAGGTTGACTCCGGTACACAAATCGGCGCGGGAATCCACCAACGTCCCGTCAAGGTCGAAAATCAAACACCCACTCATAACAAATCCTAACAGTTAAACGGAACTTCGGAGAGATGCGGCAGCCGCGCAAAGGCATCCAGGGTCAACGCATCGGTACGGCCCAGCCGCAGATGATGATAGGCCAATCCGGCCACCATGGCCGCATTGTCGGTGCAGAATTTGCGCGGCGAAAGATAAAGTTGCACCTGCTTCGGGGTCAAATCCTCCAGCCGCTGCCGCAGGACGCCGTTGCAGGCGACCCCGCCGGCCAGCACGATCGACGCCGCCCCAAAATCGGCCGCCGCTTTCAAGGTCTTCTTTGCCAACACGTCGACGACCGCTTCCTGAAACGAGGCCACCGTATCGTAAAATTCCGTTTCCGGCAATTTTATTTCCGCCCCGCCCAGGCGGCGGCAATGATAGAGCAGCGAAGTCTTGATTCCGCTGAAACTGAAATCGTACCGATGTTCTTCCGGCACCGGCTTACCGGCGCCGCCGCAAAGCGGACGCGGAAAATGGTAAGCGGTCGGATTGCCCTTAACCGCGGTTTTCTCAATAATCGGACCGCCGGGATACCCCAACCCGAGCAGTTTCGACGCCTTGTCGAGCGCTTCTCCGGCGGCATCGTCCAACGTCGTTCCAACCAACCGGGCCTGGCTGCCTGCGGTAATCAACACCAACGCCGTATGCCCGCCGGACACCACCAGCGCCAACATCGGGTACAGCGACGGCTCTTTCAGACGTTCAATTCCGGTATCCAGAAAGGTCGCATAAATATGGGCGATAAAATGGTTGATGCCGATAAACGGCAACCGATTGGCCGCCGCCAGCCCCTTGGCAAAGTTGACGCCGACCAACAACGCGGGCATCAGCCCCGGTCCGCTGGTCACGGCAATTGCCGCCATTTCCCCGATCGTTTTACCGGCGTCGCTCAGCGCCTGGCCGACAATCGGATTGATTGCCTTCAAATGTTCCCTGGCGGCCAGTTCGGGAACCACGCCGCCGTAGGGCGCGTGGCGGCGAATCTGGGAAGCCACCGCATTACTCAACACCCGACTGCCGTCTTCGACGACGGCGGCGGAGGTTTCGTCACAACTGCTTTCTATTCCTAAAATTAAAGCCATCTTTCATACCGCATTGGTGATTATTGCAAACAAAGGTATCAATATAATTCCCGATACGGGAAAAAACAATCGTTACCATACCGTTTGCCGGATATTCATGGCTCTATTCCGTTCCGGCGTAACGCGCGTAACGCGCCCGCAGGGCCGGAAAGGTGTCATGGTCGAGCGCGATGCGCACTTCCTGCATCAGATTGAGGAAAAAATGGAGATTATGATAGGTCAGCAGCCGCATCCCGAGGATTTCGCCCACATTCAACAGGTGTCGCAAATATGCCTTGGTGAAATTGCGGCAGGTATAGCACTGACAGTTTTCATCCAGCGGGGTGAAATCGGCGGCATAACGTCCGGCCTTGACCGGGATCGTCCCGCCGCCGGTAACGTAGGCGCTGCCGTGACGCGCCAACCGGGTCGGGATTACGCAGTCGAACATATCGATGCCGCGCGCCACGCCTTCGATCAACTGTTGCGGCGTCCCGACGCCCATTACGTAACGCGGTTTGTCCTCCGGCAGAATCGGAGTAACCCAGTCGATGCAGTCATACATATCCGCTTCCGGCTCGCCGACGCTCAGGCCGCCGATGGCGTAACCGTCGAAACCGATCTCGACCAGCTCCTGCGCCGAACGAACCCGCAAGTCCTCATAGACCGATCCCTGGACAATCCCGAACAATTGCTGCCCCGGATTCAAGGTCTGTTCGCGGGAAATCCGTTCCCACCGCGTCGTAATCTCCAACGACTTTTCCGCCTGGTCATGGCTGCACGGGTACGGGGTGCATTCGTCGAAGGCCATGACGATATCCGAGCCGAGCGTCCGCTGGATCGCCATCGACTCTCTGGGGCCGAGAAAAAACCGGCTGCCGTCGATATGCGATGCAAACTCCACCCCCTCCGGCTTGAGTTTGCGCAACGACGACAAACTGAAGACCTGAAACCCGCCGCTGTCGGTCAGGATCGGGCGCGACCAGTTCATGAACCGGTGCAGACCGCCCGCCTGACGCATAATCTCCATGCCGGGCCGCAAAAAAAGATGATAGGTATTGCCGAGAATAATCTGCGCCTCAAGTTCGACCAGATCGTCGGGCGACATGGTCTTGACGGTACCGCGGGTCCCCACCGGCATGAAAATCGGGGTTTCGATCACGCCGTGAGGCGTGGTCAACCGCCCGCGTCGGGCGCAGGTCGTCGAACATTTTTTTAAAACCTGAAAACTCATAGGATGATTTATCTATCTATTGACTGATCAGCATTGACTGCATGGTTGCGCCCACTTCCCGTTCCCGCCCCAACGCGGCGGCCACATGACGGGTGAACTCCAGCGCGGCCCCCGGTCCCCGACCGGTAATGATCCGCCCGTCCACTTCGGTCGGATTACCGGTGACAACCGCACCGCCCAACATATTTTCGAAACCGGGATAAACAGTCACGCGACGTCCTTCGATCAGGCCGGAACGGGCCAGCGCAATCGGCGCCGCACAAATGGCCGCCACATAACCGCCGGCCTGATAAACCCGCCGCAACAAAGCCATCAACGCCTCACTGTCGCGCAGATTTTTTGCCCCGGGCATCCCGCCCGGCAACATCAGCACACCGATCTCCGCCGCCACGGCCTCGCGCAGCACCCCGTCGGCAGTAACCGTAATCCCGTGAGCGCCGCGCACCGTCCGGGATGCCAAGCCGAGCACCGCGACTTCGACCTCCATCCGCCGCAGCACATCGATCGGGGTGATCGCCTCGATCTCTTCAAATCCGTCCGCCAGCACGATTACCGCTTTCTGCTGTTTCATTTCCGTCTCCCGTCAGTTCATTGTATGGTAAAGAACGGCAAATCGTCCCGCGGCGTAACCGAATTGACCGCCACCCGCACCACCAGGGCGGACGACGGGCCGTGACGCAGCCACTCCAGCATCCGCGCCACCTCGGCTTCCGGCCCCTGAATCCAGGCCTCCACCGCATCGTAAGCCGTATTCCGGATATAGCCGTGCAATCCCGGCAAGCCGGCGGCAAACCGCATGGCACTGTAGCGAAAGCCTACGCCGGTCACCCGTCCTTCGACTTTTACCAGCAGGGCACAAGCCATTATTCGCCTCCCGTTCTTTCTGGCACAATAGCACAAATGAATATTTTTTAAAGCGGCAGGGCCATAATTTGCCGTTTTCTCCGAGCCGCCGGGGAATACTTCGGCGACCGTAATCGCCCCCAAAAGCAACAAGGTTGTCCGGCAACCAGGTTGAATTGCCGCCGGACCGCGATAAAGTATCGGGACCAACAATTTTCCCGTCCGGCGCTATCGTGGCGGAAACCCGGCGTAACCGGGCCATACCGGAACCGCGGCCGGGATATCAACCGCGTTGAGGAAAGTAAAAGTAATTTATGATTATCTGTGAAAAAAAGACGCCGCGGCGACTGTGCGAAGCGGTGGAAGAATTCGCCTCCCGCGATGCCGGCAAGATGGCCCGGCGTCCGTTCAACCGTTTTGTTCCGATCGTCACCTCCTGGTGGCTGGTCCCCTCCCCGGAACTGCCGTTCTACCGCCACGGCAAAATATATTTCGACTGGGGCGACCGCGACCACTCCACCATCGCGGGCGGATTTTACCTGGAAAAGGGCCTGGCACCGGAAGTGGCCGCCGTCTACAATTCCAAAAAAGGACGTGCGCTGATTATGGATGACCGCTGGGAATGGCCGGACTTTCTCCGCCGCTGTGCCTCCGGCGAAACCGCAACCATGCTGCAGGATACGGTCAGGCAGTCCGGACTGGAGCTCGAACTGCACGCCCGCGGCGGGTACGTGGACGACCCCAATCTGTTCGACCCGTACAACGACAAGCTCAAACGCGACCATTTCATCTTCCGCCTCCACGACGACGGTACGTTGGAATACCGTTCCGCCCAACGCGACGCCATGGTGCTGAAAATTTTCAACCGGGTCAAAAACCTGCGCGATTTCGCCGCCGCCGCCGCCAAACTGCAGGAAGATCACTTTTTATGGTTCAATCTGTTTGTCGCCGCCAAATTCGGCGTCTGCCCCGAAGAACTCCCCGTCGGAGCCGAGGTATGGCCAGCCGAACGCATCTGGAATGATTTTCTCCGGCATTTTCAACCATGGCTGCGTTGAACATACTCGACCAACCGCTGCTGACGGTGCGCCATCCACGTACCGGCACCATGTGGCGACTGCCGCGCGTCCTGCCGGGTCCGATGGAAGGGGTCATGCGCGGGACGCTGTGCCGCGCCGCCGCCGATCTGGACCTGATTCCCGGCTGGATCGCACCATTTATCCGCATCTCCGAAAATGTGCCCCGCCTGGGGAAACTCAACCATCATCTGACGGAATTTCTCGGACGCGGCTTACCGGTAATCGTCCAGCTGATGGGCACCAATCCGGAACTGCTGGCCAAGGCGGCCAACCGGCTGTTGGAACTGGACATTGCCGGAATCGATGTCAATTTTGCCTGCACCAGCGGGGTGGTGGTGCGTCACGGCGGCGGCGGCGGCATGCTGCGCCGACCGGAACTGATGGCGGCAATCCTGACCACGTTGCGCCGGGAATGCCCCGGTCTGTCCCTGAGCGCCAAAATCCGCACCGGCTTTGCCGATCCGGCGGAAATGCGCACGATTATTCCGGCCCTGTGCGCCACCGGAATCGATTTTCTCACCGTTCATTATCGTACCGTCCGGGAGCTGTACCGGCCCACGCCGGGACGGGAGGAACGCCTGAGCACCGCCGTCGCGCTGGCCGGTGCCACGCCGGTATACGGCAGCGGCGACGTCTACAATCCCGCCGACGCCCAAATCATCTGCGGCGCCTGTGGTTGTGCGGGGGTCATGGCGGCCCGGGGCTGGCTGCGTCAACCGGATCTGCTGCGCCGTCTGCGGGGTCAAAGTATTGCGTCCGGCGACCCAAGACGAAGGTTATTGCGGCGCATGGCCGAACTGGCGGCGGCGGAACCGGGAAAGTATTTCTCCAAACCGGCATTTCTGGAAGCGGCCGTATTCATGTTCGGCGCACCGGATCCGTTTTTCCGCGGACTGGTCAGTCGCGAGGGGACGGATTTTTTGTCTTTTGCCGCTGCCGCGGAGTAGCTTTCCGGGCCCCGGACGGACGGATGGAAGGCACCGACGGCGATTCCGGTTCCGGTACGGACACCGCCGCCGGAAGCTGATACGCGGCAGCATACAACTGCCGATATGCGGCCATGGCCTTGTGATAACGCTTGAGCTCCCGGGCGGCAAGCATCCGACAACAATGACCGCGATACTGCATCAGACGGTCATGGGAACGATCCAGCATTTCGCGGACACACCGCATGAGATTGATCTCGCTGTCCGCCAGGACCCCGTCGGTATTCTGAAAATGGAACGACAAGTCGAAACCGAAAAAATCGGCGCTTTTGCGGTCCTCCCGCACCATAACCTGCTGATGCGACAACAGCGTCGCCGCCGCATGAACGGTATCGCCGAGCAGATTGAGAAAATTCATCACATTGCTTTCGTTGTCGTGCTGCTTGCCGGTCGAAGAACAACATATCTCCCGCGTCGCCGCAATGGCCACATGAAGCAATTCCATCGCCCGACGGTAAACTTCCAGCCGTTCGCCCGGCGGTAAGGCAAACAAATGGCCTCGCAACAGCAACACCACGCCATCGTAAGCCGCATCACGATGTCCCATTTCCGGAGAATTGTTGATGGCAATCATGACATGGTTGGTCTTTCGGCCGATAAGATGGTGTCCGGTGAAAGTCATACGGTAAAACGTGCTCTTCATCCGATGCAAAAGCGAATGCTGAAAATCATGCCCCATATTCATAGCAGTCAAACTCCCCAATCATCATCGACATCTTCTGTTATGAATATAATCGGCCATCAGACAATCCGCAATCATTTATCGGGAAAGAAAATATTTACCCCCCGGTGCAAATACTACCCGGCGTAATCCCCTCCCCCTGCTTCTATCGCTATATCCGCAGTTCCGTAAACTATATGTTCGCTTTGCTTCGCTCGCTTACATATAGTTTACTCCGGCTTTTCTGGTTTAAGATTTCGTGCTTTGCACGACCAGCGTCCCGCCGCTGGACCGCGGTCGGCAATTCGTGCCGGCGCGTTGCCGCTGCCGTTACTCGCGACTGATCCTGAATCTTAACACTCCCCCCTTAAAATCGCCGTTTCCACGGCGATTTTCCGCAGTCCATCGTCTTGTTCGCCGGGGAGTCCCCGGCGGACAAGACGATTACTCCGCGCCGGCGCCGGCCGGCGGAATCCCCTCTCCCGCCAACGCTTCCTAATTCGAAGCTGAAAACTTTTTTTGATAGCCTCGCCAGAAAGAAACGGCAGCTAGTGCCAGCAACAACGCCGCCAATAGAAACGGCGTCGACAATCCGCTCCGATCCGCAACCAGGCCGCCCAAAACCGGACCCAAACTGCCGGTAATGCCGACAATCGTCTCATTCACCGCCACCCGACTGGAACTTTTTCGGGGATGAACCAGGGCGTGAAAGACAAAGTAACAGGAAATGGTGCCGGTATAAATGCCCAACAACAGCGCCGCCAGGAAAAATACCGGCGCCGTCCGCCCCATTCCCAGTAACAGAAAACCGATGATTCCGGACAGCGAAACCATAATAATCGTCCCCCGGCGATACATCCAGTGCCGGAACAGACACAAGACCAGCCCGGCCCCGGCCTGAGCCCAGAACAAAATGGCAAACACCATCCCCTGGTTCGCCTTACTGACCGTCAACGCCGTGGCCAGCGATGGAAACACCGCCCGGATTATCGCCACAGTCAGGAAACACACCGTACCACAGATCCAGCCGATCATAACCAAATCGGGATACCGGCCGTATTCGGACGAATGCTGCGACGATGACGGCGACGCCGCCGGTTTTACCGATGGGGTTGCCTTGGCCGCGTCCGGCAATGCCGCCGGACGTTGCGCATAGTGCCGCAACCGGAAAATTCCCCAGGCGCAACCCAGAACCGCCGCCGCATTGATCAGATGACAGATTTGCCAGTTGAAATGCTGCCACAGCAGTCCGGAAACAAACGGCCCCAGAGCCATCCCGCAACTCCAGGCCGCGGTATACAGTCCGGTCGAAACGTTCAGCCCCCAGGAAGTATTGCCCATTACCGCTTTCATGAACACCTGAAACGGCACAAAAAACATCGCCACGGCCCAACCGATGGCAATCATCAGCACGTATTGCATCGACAAACCGGGAAACAGAACAAACAAACCGGAAATCACCGCCACCGCCAGACATGAACCGATCACATAATTGGCGGCGTTATCCGGTCGAATCAGCCGTCCAGCCACCGCCGCGCTCAAGGAATAAGTCAGAGCCCAGACCGTGGAGATCATGCTGACGGCAAAAGCACTGGCCCCGCTTTCCGCCATGCGCAGACTGCAAACGAAAAACATCGTACTGAGAGCCATATCCATCAGCAACGGAAACAGATAAATGATGAAACGCGACATATGATATTTTATCCCTTTTTACTGCCACATCAATAAATTGTCCCGGACAGCAACCTGCGCCGTCGGGTATTCGGATAATATATCGCGCCATAGTAATTATTTCGTGCCGTCAAAATTCAATTTTGCCGGAAACCATGCCCCGTCCGTCGGCCCAACCACCGAGCAACGCCCGGATGGTGCTATTTCGCATCGGCCCGCGACCGGCCGGAATGCCGCCGCTTCACCGGTTCCGCCATCTCGAGCTTTTCCCAATGCCGTCCCGGCGCCGTCTTGACCTCCGCCAGCAACAGTTCCACCAACGGCAGGGCATAGCGCAATCCGCCCAGATTTACCACCGCCGTCCAGACCGGTTCGAACTTCTTCCAGCCCGCGGTATAAAAGAAATGTTTCAGCTGATGTTGCCACGAGGAATGCGTCCGCGCCGCCGTCCAGATATTGCGCCAGCGGTAAAACTCCCGATATGCCCGCCAACATCCGGCTTCCAGTTCCGCCGCCGTCATCCGGGCGGGAGTAAAAACGGCATGCCGGGTGTCATAAAGCTCCCAGTCGGCGGTGGTGAGACGACCGGCGGCGGCCATGCGCTCGTACAACCGCGTCCCGGGATACGGGGTCAGAATGTGATAGGTGGCGGTGGTAATGGCATTGTCCACCCCCCAGTCGACGGTCCGCTGGAAAACATCCTGGTCGTCGTGATCCAGTCCGAACACAAAACTGCCGTTGATCATGATGCCCAGATCGTGCAGCCGCCGGACCGCCGCCCGGTAGTCCTGCTGCAAATTCTGATTTTTATTGCTCTGGCGGAGATTTTCCGGAGAAAACGTTTCGAAACCGACGAACAGACTGCGCAGGCCGGCCGCCGCCGCCGCTTCAATCAGATCGCCGTGCAGGATCGAAGCTACGGTAGCGGCGCCCTGAAATACCCGTCCCATGCCCCGCATCTCCCGAAACAGCTCCCGCGCCAACCCCGGATCGCCCAATAGATGATCGTCGAGAAAATAGAGGTGTCTGCCCGGCAAGGCGGCAATCTCGCGAATAATGGCATCGACCCGTTGGGTATAGAAGGATTTGCCGTCCCGGAAAAAGGCGTCTTTATAGCAGAAATCGCAATGATGGGGACAGCCGCGGGAAATCACCAGCGAGTTGGGCACCAGATAACGATGACGCCGAATCAGATCGCGACGCAACGGCGGCAGTCCGTCCAGAGTCCGCCCGGTGGTGGAAACATAGCGTTTTTGCGGCACACCACGGCGAAAATCACGCAGAAACTGCGGGAAGGTCTGTTCCGCCGGACCGAGAAAAATCGTATCACCAAACAACTGCGCTTCGTCGGGCAACGCCGTCACATGCAACCCGCCCAGCGCCACATGAACCCCTTTGGCGCGATAAGCCGCGGCAATGGCATATCCCCGTTTGGCGTTGGTGATATACAACTCGATCAACACCAGATCGGGACAATCGTCCAGCCGCAGCTTTTCCACATGCTGATCGACCAACTGCAACTCGTCGTCCGAGGCAAAATAGGCAGCCAGAGTCGCCAGCCCCAGCGGCGGAAACAACGAATATTTGATGGGACGCCAAAACGGACTGCCGGCTTCGGTCAACGCCGGTAAAATCAGTTTTACCTTCATTTCGACCTCCTCAGCCGCAACAGACGACCAATGCCTTCCTTGCCGCCGATATTCATCAGAAAGGAGATCAGAATCAGAACCAGATCCAGCCCCGGACCGGACCGGCGCAGATACTGCCGGTCCCAAAAACTGGAGAGACGGCGATGACCGCCGCCGTAAATCTGCGCCAACCCCGTAATTCCCGGCCGAACCCGCCAACGCCAGTCATAGGCAGAACCATCCCACCCCAACCGGACCATATCGGCGGCAGTCAGCGCCCGCGGCCCCACAATGCTCATATCGCCTTTCAGCACATTGATGAATTGCGGCAGTTCGTCCAGTCCGGTCCGCCGCAACCAGCGTCCGACCGGCGTCGGCTCCCCGGCGACCATGGTTTGAAATTTGAAGATGATGAAGGGTCGTCGGTATCGTCCGACCCGCACCTGGCGAAAAATGACCGGATGATCCTCCCGGTATCTCAGCAACAACCCGATCACCAGCATCGGCAACGCAAAAAGCAACAGCGCCACCAACGCCAGACCGACATCCAGAATTCGTTTCATCACCCTTCCCCCCATTATCGGCAGCACATCGATTTCATCGGTACCCCCCTTTTAATCTAATCGCCATCGCCCGGTTTTGCAAATATTTTATTAACGTTGCGACAAACGAACCGAAACATTGCCCCTCCGAGCCTCGCTTATCGATGCAATTCCATGATAATTTTGCCGCTCGCGGTCTGGCTTTGCCGTTATTGCGGATTAAATTACCACCAGTGAACAGGATTAACCCAACCACACGGGATTGTTTCTTATGCTGAAAGTCGAAGTCCGGAAAGTTGACAAGGCCTATACGCCCAAACAACCGGTGCTGCAACAGTTCGATCTGACCGTAATGCCGGGAGAACTCTTTTTCCTGCTCGGCCCCAGCGGCTGCGGCAAAACCACACTGCTGCGTCTGCTGGCCGGATTCCTCCGTCCCGACCGCGGCACCATCCGGTTCGACGACCGGGATGTGACCGCCGCACCGCCGGAACGGCGCGAAGCCGGACTGGTCTTCCAGAACTACGCCCTCTGGCCCCATATGAGCGTGTTCGACAATGTGGCGTTCGGACTGGATACCCGCGGCATCCGCGGCGACAGCCGCCGTCGTCAGGTCATGGCCGCGCTGGAAACCGTGGAAATGACCGCCTTTGCCGACCGCAAACCCGCTTCGCTTTCCGGCGGTCAGCAACAGCGGGTGGCGCTGGCCCGCGCCCTGGCGTTCCAGCCCCGGCTGTTGCTGCTGGACGAACCGCTGTCCAATCTCGACGCCAAGCTGCGCGACACCATGCGGCAGGAAATCCGGCGCATCTGCAAGGACGCCGGACTGACCGCCATTTACGTTACCCACGACCGCAAGGAAGCCCTGACCATGGCCGACCGGATCGCCATTCTCAACCGGGGCCGCCTCGAACAGCTTGGAACGCCGGAAGAACTCTATCGCCGCCCGCGCAACCGCTTTACCGCCGAATTCATGGGACCGGCCAATTTTTTCCCCGTCACCATAACCGCCGTCACCGAAAACAGTTGCACGCTGACCACCCCGTTCGGCCCCCTGACCGCCCGTTTGCCCGCGTTCCCGGTCGGACCGGGACAGACGTTGACCGCCATGGTGCGGACGGAAGCACTGCGCTTTGTTGCCGCCGACGACAAGACCGGAAACAATGTTTTTTCCGGGTGTCTGGCCGCCGAATCATATCAGGGCGAAAACAGTGTCTGGGACCTTGCCGCCGCCGACCGCCTCCTCCACGTGCTGGAATCATGTCCGCCGCGCCGGACTCTCGGGGACAAGGTCCGACTGACGATCGCCCCGGAATATCCGGTTCTGCTGGAGGAAAAATAAGATGTGGCGCCAGGCGCTGATCGCTTTTTTCCCGCTGGCCGTACTGATTGCCATTCCCCTGCTGCTGCGCCCGGCGGAACGACAACGCAGCGCCGGGCCGGACGACGGCGGCGGGGATCGACTGGTGATTGTAACCCCGAATTCGGAATCGATCCGCTATGAATTCGGCCGGGCGTTCCGGGAATATTACCGCCGGAGGTTCGGACGGGAAATTACCCTGGAATGGCGCACCCCCGGCGGTACTTCCGACATTGTGCGCTTTATTGCCGACAGTTATGAGGCCGCATTCCGCAACGCCTGGAACGCCGATCCCGCCAACCCGCCCTGGACCGACGCCATTGCCGCCGGGTTTGCCGATCCCGGCGTGCAACCCGGCAATGCCCGGCCCCGGGAAGTCGTTGCCGCCCGGCGAAAATTTCTTGCCTCCCAGGTGGGCATCGGCATCGATTTGATGTTCGGCGGCGGCCAGTTCGACCAGCGACGCCAGGCGGACAAGGGTTATGCGGTGGATGCCGGCATGCAGCGTTTGCATCCGGACTGGTTCCGGCCGGAAATCATGCCGCAGCAATTCAGCGGAGAAACCTTCTACGACCCGGACGGCCGCTATTACGGCGCCTGTCTTGCCGCCTTCGGGTTGTGCTGGAACCGGCAGCGCCTCGCCGCCATGACGGATCCCTCCCCGCCCCGCACCTGGGCGGCACTGGGGGAACCGCGTTTTTTTCAACAGATCGCCATCGCCGATCCGACCAAATCCGGTTCGGTCAACAAATGCTTCGAAATGATGGTCCAGCAGCAAATG